>NZ_JAYRDE010000047.1:0-21716 GCF_041909575.1 Microbacterium sp.
CGAAGCGCGCGAGCTCGCGCGTGTCCAGGGAGCCGCAGCGGGGGCACTTCACGGCCAGCGCCACCCGGATCGGGCCGACGGCCGCGCGCCCGGTCGGCGGCGCGATGCCGTAGGCGCGCAGCTTCTCCTTGCCGGCATCGCTCATCCAGTCCGTCGTCCACGCGGGAGCGAGCGTGAGCCGCACGACGATGTCGTCGAAACCGGCCTCGGTGAGGGCGAGAAGGAGGTCGTCGCGGATGGCGTCGACGGCGGGGCAGCCGGAGTACGTCGGCGTGATCGTCACCGTGACGCGGCCGGCGTCGACCGACACGTCGCGGAGAACGCCGAGGTCCTCGATGGTGAGGACGGGCACCTCGGGGTCGACGACGGTCGCGGCCACGCGCCGGGCGCGTTCCGTGTCGCCGACGACCGCCCCGGTCACCACGATGCCCCCGGATGCCGGCGGGCGAGCACCTGCAGCTCGGCCAAAACGTAGCCGAGCGTCGGGGAGTGCGAGCCGCGACGGCCGCTTCCCGACGACACGAAGCCGGCCGGCGTCTCGATCCCCGCCTCGGCGAAGACCGCGCCGATCACGGCGTCGAACGGCGCGCGGAGCGAGGACGGACGAACCGCGACGCCCTCGAGCCGGTCGATGAGAGGCTCGTCGCGGAAGAGCTCGTCGACATAGGGCCACACGTCGGCGACGGCGCGCAGCATCCGCTCCCTCGACTCCTCCGTACCGCCCGCGAGCCGCAGCGTCCACTGCACGGCGTGGTCGCGGTGGTAGTCGACCTCCTTCACGGCCTTCGCGGCGATCGCGGCGAGGGTCTCATCGGAGGAGGCCTGCAGCGCCGTGTAGAGCTCGAACTGGAACACGGATGCCGCGAGCTGACGCGCGATCGTCTGGGCGAAGTCGCCGTTGGGCTGCTCGAAGAGCCACGCGCAGCGGAACTCCGGCTCATCGCGCCAGTACGCCAGGTCGTCCTCGCTGCGGCCGTCGAAGGACCCCGCGTAGTGCAGGAGCGAGCGGGCGTGGCCGAGCAGATCGAGGGCGATGTTGCCCAGGGCCACGTCCTCTTCGAGCTCGGGGGCGCGGGCGATCCAGCCTCCGAGCTGCTGGGCGAGGATCAGCGCGTCGTCGCCGAGCCACATCGCATACTCGGCGACGTCGGCGGAGCCGGCGCGGGCGCCGTCACCGGCGAGCTCCGCCGACAGCTCGAGGCGGTCGACCGTCACCTCGCCGTGCGGGGCTTGGGGCGCGTCCGGTCCGTCGCCGTGCGGGGTTTGGGGCGCGTCCGGTCCGTCGGGGCGCGCGATATCCGCCCCAACGGACGAATCGCGCCCCGAACGTGACAGCTCGGTTCGGCTCACAGGTGCGGCACCCCCTCCGAGGCGGTGTAGTACACGGCGTGGCGGTAGTTCTTGCCGGCGGGGCTCTCGAAGAACGCCCCCTTCGAGTCGGGGTCGCTCGTCGTGATGGCGTCGGCAGGCACCACCCAGACGCTCGTCCCCTCGCCGCGGCGTGTGTACAGGTCGCGCGCGTTGCGCAGGGCGAACTCGGCGTCGGGGGCGTGCAGCGAGCCGGCGTGCACGTGGCTGAGGCCTCGGTTCGCGCGCACGAACACCTCCCACAGGGGCCACGTCTCGCGCGGTGATGCACCGGGGGTCGTCATCATGCCACCTGCCCTTCGGCGCGGGCCGCCTGCTTGCGGGCGTACTCCGCCGCGGCCTCCCGCACCCACGCGCCGTCCTCGTGCGCGGTGCGCCGGTGGCGCAGGCGCTCGGCGTTCATCGGCCCGCGGCCGCGCAGCACCTCGTGGAACTCGGTCCAGTCGATCTCGCTGGTGTGCCAGCGCTGCTCGTCCTCGATCCACCGCAGTTCGGGGTCGGGAAGCGTCACGCCGAGCACCTCGGCTTGCGGCACCAGCATCCCGATGAACCGCTGCCGCAGCTCGTCGTTGGAGAACCGCTTGATCTTCCACGCCATCGACTGCGCGGAGTTCGGGGACTCGTCGTCGGGCGGCCCGAACATCATGAGACTCGGCCAGTACCAGCGGTCGACGGCGTCCTGTGCCATCTCGCGCTGCGCGGGCGTGCCCTGCATGAGGGCGAGGAGGATCTCGAATCCCTGGCGCTGGTGGAAGGATTCCTCCTTGCAGATGCGTACCATGGCGCGCCCGTACGGGCCGTAGGAGGCGCGGCACAGCGGCACCTGGTTGCAGATCGCGGCGCCGTCGACGAGCCAGCCGATCGCTCCCATGTCGGCCCAGGTCGGCGTCGGGTAGTTGAAGATCGACGAGTACTTGGCCTTGCCGTCGATGAGCTGCCGGGTCATCTCGTCACGCGTGATGCCGAGGGTCTGCGCGGCGGAGTAGAGATACAGGCCGTGGCCCGCCTCGTCCTGCACCTTGGCCATCAGGATCGCCTTGCGCTTGAGGCTCGGCGCGCGCGTGATCCAGTTGCCCTCGGGCTGCATGCCGATGATCTCGGAGTGCGCGTGCTGCGAGATCTGGCGGATCAGCGTCTTCCGATACGCCTCCGACATCCAGTCCCGCGGCTCGATCCGCTGCTCGGCGGCGATCAGGTCGTCGAACCGCGCCTGCTCGGCGGCATCGTCCGGGGCGATCGCGCTCAGGGCGGGTGCAGTCATCATCGACTCCTTATTTACAGACCGTTCGTTCAGTAAGTCTACAACGGCGGGACGGATGCCGCAGCCCGGCGCTCCCGCTCACTCACTCGGGTGCGCGCGCCGCGTCGTGAACGAGCGCCCGCGGAACTCCGCGACGACATCGCCGGTCTCATCGGTGACCGTCACGTCGTACAGCCCGCCGCGCCCCGACAGCGCGCGGCGCCGGGCGTGCGCGGTCAGGGTCTGCCCGGCACGGGTGGCCTTGAGGAACGCGATGTCGGCGCCCGCGGCGACGGTGACGTCGTCGCCCTCGTTGCAGGCGATGGCGAACGCCGTGTCGGCGAGCGCGAACACCAGTCCCCCGTGCGTGATCGCGAAGCCGTTGGTCATGTCCTCGCGCACGCGCATCGACACCACCGACTCCCCCGGCTCGTCGCGCTCGACCACCATCCCCAGCGCCGCCGAGGCGCGGTCGCGCCGCAGCATCTCGCGCGCGCCGGCGAAGTGCTCGGCCGGGTCGGCGGTCATGACGTCGCCTCGGCGGGCTCCTTCGCCACCAGCGTCAGCACGTCGTACGAGGCGACGAGCTCGTCGTCCTGGTTGCGGATGACGGCGTCCCACCTCACCTCGCCGTACTCGTCGGTCTCACGGGGCGTGATCTGCTTCGCCGTCAGCACGACGCGGATGGTGTCGCCGGGCGACACCGGGGTCACGAATCGCAGGTTCTCGAGCCCGTAGTTCGCGAGCACCGGCCCCGGGGCGGGGTCGACGAACAGTCCCGCCGCCCACGACACGAGCAGGTAGCCGTGCGCGACGCGTCCCGGGAAGAACGGGTTGGCGGCCGCGGCCTCCTCGTCCATGTGGGCGTAGAAGAGGTCACCGGTGAAGCGGGCGAACGTCTCGATGTCCTCCAGGGTGACCGTGCGCGCCTGCGACACCACCTGGTCGCCGACCGCGAGCTCGGCGAGCGACTTGCGGAACGGATGCCGGTCGGAGCGGGATGCCGCGCCCTGGTGCCACACGCCGGTCAGGGCGGTCAGCATCTCGGGCGAGCCCTGCACCGCCGTCCGCTGCATGTGGTGGAGCACGGCCCGGATGCCGCCCAGCTCCTCGCCGCCCCCTGCGCGACCGGGTCCGCCGTGCACCAGGTGCGGCACGGGCGCGCCGTGTCCTGTCGAGGTGCGCGCGTCGTCGCGGTCGAGGAACAGGATCCGGCCGTTGAACGCCGCCGTGCGCGAGAGCAGCGTCGTCGCGACCGCGGGGTCGTTGGTCGCCACGCTCGTGACCAGCGAGCCGCCGCCGAGGCTCACCAGATCGGCGGCCTCGTCGACCGTGGCGTACGGCAGCACGCTCGCGACGGGCCCGAACGCCTCGATCCGGTGCGCGCCCGGGGCCGAGGCATCCGCGAACCCGATCAGCAGCGGCTCGATGAACGCGCCCCGCTCGGCCGAGCCCGTTGACCCGTCGGCCCGGACGACCTGCGGCGACTCGGTCGAACCGAGCAGCAGCCGCCCGCCTGCCTCCTCGAGCGCGGCGACGCTGCGGAGCACCTCCTCGCGCTGCTCGAGCGAGACGAGCGGCCCCATCGTCACGGAGCCCGCGTGCGGGTCTCCGATCACGACCCGCTCGGCGATCTTCGCCCGCAGCGCCTCGACGAGCGCGTCGACCTGCCCGGCTGGCACGATCGCGCGCCGGATCGCGGTGCACTTCTGACCGGCCTTCGTCGTAAGCTCGACCAGGAGCTGGCGCACGTACGCGTCGAACTCGGGGGTGCCCGGGACGGCGTCGGGGCCCAGCACCGAGGCGTTGATGGAATCCGTCTCGCTCGTGAAGCGGACTCCCCCGGTCTCCACCGACTCGTGCGTGCGCAGGCGCTCGGCGGTCGACGCACTGCCGGTGAAGCCCACGATGTCGCCGAGCTGCAGCCGGTCGAGCAGCCCGGGGACGCCGCCGCTCACCAGCTGCAGCGAGCCGGCGGGCAGCAGGCCCGTCTCCGCCAGGATGCGCACCCACGCCTCGGCCACGTAGGCCGTCGGGGTGGCCGGCTTCACCAGGCTCGGAACACCGGCGAGGAAGGCCGGCGCGAACTTCTCGAGGGCGCCCCACATCGGGAAGTTGAAGGCGTTGATCTGCACCGCGACGCCGGGCAGCCGCGTGTAGACGTGACGGCCGAGGAACGACCCGTCCTTCGACAGCACCTCGACGGGGCCGTCGAGGTAGATCCGCCCATCGGGCAGCTCACGGCGCCCCTTCGACGAGTACGTGAAGAGCACGCCGATGCCGCCGTCGACGTCGTTGAGGGAGTCGCGCTCGGTCGCGCCCGCGCGCTTGGAGATGTCGTACAGCTCCTGTTTTCGCTCGGTCAGCACCTGCGCGAACTGCTTGAGCAGCACGGCGCGCTGGTGGAAGGTGAGCGCGCCGAGGGCGGCCTGTCCCACCGTGCGGGCGTGCTCGAGTGCGGCGCCCAGGTCGAGGCCCTCGGTGCTCACGCGGCAGACGGGCTCACCGGTCGACGCGTCGCGCACGACCACGCCGGGCTCGGCCGGCGCCGGCGCCCACCACTCGTCCTGGACGTAGCTGGGAAGGATGTCGGTCACTGGTCACTCCATTCGTAGAATCCGGCGCCGGTCTTGCGGCCGAGCCTGCCCTCGGCGACCATGCGCCGCAGCAGTTCGGGCGGGGCGAACCGCTCGCCGAGGCGGGCGTGAAGCTCCTCGGCGATGCCGAGCCGCACGTCGAGGCCGACGATGTCGGTCGTGCGCAGCGGACCCACCGGATGCCGGTACCCGAGCTCCATCGCCGCGTCGATGTCGGCGGGCGAGGCGACGCCCTCCTCGACCATGCGGATCGCCTCGAGCGCGAGGGCGACGCCGAGCCGGCTCGACGCGAAGCCCGGGGCGTCGCGCACCACGACGGCGGTCTTGCCGAGCGCCTGGACCCAGCCGCGCGCGTCGTCGATCAGCCCGGGCGCGGTCGCCCCGCCGATCACGACCTCGACGAGCGCCGACGCGGGGACCGGGTTGAAGAAGTGCAGCCCGAGGAACCGCTCCGGGCGGGCGAGCCCCGCGGCGAGGTCGTCGATCGAGATCGAGGAGGTGTTGGTCACGAGGACCGCACCGTCGTCGACGACCGCTTCGACCCGGCGGAGCGCGTCGAGCTTGAGCTCGCGGTCCTCGGGCACGGCCTCGACGACCAGCGCGCAGCCGGCGAAGGCGGTCACGTCGGTCACGGTCGCGAACGCCGCCTCGAGCTCGGCGAGTGGACGGGAAGCCGACCCCCGCTCGACGGCCTTTTCGAGGCTCGCGCGCAGGCGGGCGGATGCCGCGGCCGCAGCATCCTCGTCGCGCTCGACGACCGTCACCTCGGCGCCCGCCAGCACGAACGCGTGCGCGATGCCGGCGCCCATGCGTCCCCCGCCGAGGACGCCGACGCGGGCCGGAACGCCGAGAGCGCCCGGGACTGCCGCGCCCGGAACTGCGCCGGTCATCGTGCGCGCCGTTCGAGGAAGGCGGTCATGCGGCGCTCCTTCTCCGGACTCTCGAACAGCTCGGCCTGCAGCTCGAGCTCGAGACCCGGGTGGGCGTCCGCCGGTGCGGCGAGCGCGCGCTTTGTGTGCTGCGTCGCGAGCGGGTCGTTGGCCGCGATGCGATCGGCGAGTGCGTGCGCGGCCGCCAGCAGGTCGTCGGGCTCGTGCAGCGAGGACAGCAGCCCCCATGCGACGGCTTCGTCGGCGTCGATGATGCGTCCGGTGAGGAGGAGCTCGGCCGCCCGCGCCTCGCCGACGATCTGCGGCAGGCGCCATGTGGCGCCCGCGGCCGCGATGATGCCGAGGCCGGTCTCGGGATTGCCGATGCGCACGCGGGGCGTGCCGAGGCGCAGATCGGCGGCGTACGCGAGTTCGGCACCGCCGCCGAGCGCGTAGCCGTCGACGGCTGCGATGACCGGCATCGGCAGCGCCCGCACCCGCTCGAACGCGTGCGTGTTGATGCCTCGGCGGGCATCCGCCGCGCGGCGGTCGCGCAGCTGGGCGATGTCGGCGCCGGACGCGAAGACCCCGCCCGATCCGATGAGGATCAGCGTGCGCGGGCGCGCCTCGAGCTCGGCGCAGACCTCGTGCAGGCGATCGATCATGTCCTGGTCGATGGCGTTGCGCACCTCGGGACGCGAGAGGGTCGCGACGACGCGGTCGTCGCCCGCCTCGACGTGCAGCGATTCCGGCATCGGCATCCTCTCGATCCGCTCCGTCGCGGTCGCCCCCATATTACCTAACCGATCGTTCAGTAATGAAGTCCGCCCGCGCGGCGGTGCGCACAACGTCGGCAGTGTCGCCACGACACGCCGGGGGCGGGCACTGCCGCCGGCCGCTCGGGCGAGATCGCCGACGTTGTGCTCGCGCCGCGAGGCCGGGTGCCAGACTGGGGGCCATGTCGACCGCCTCCCCCGCCGAGCCCGTACCGGGTCCCGCGCGGCGCGGGCGGCCGGGATACGACCGCGCGCAGGTGCTCGGCATCGCCGTCGCGCTGTTCAACGAACAGGGCTACGACGCCACGTCCGTCGCGGATGTGGCAGCGCGGCTCGGCCTCACCAAGTCCGCGCTGTACCACCACTTCGATTCGAAGGAGCAGCTGCTGGCGCTCGCGCTCGACGAAGCGCTCAGCGCACTGGAGGGCGTGCTGGATCTGCCCGCCGCGCGCACGGGCTCAGCCTCGGAGCGCCTCGCGGCGGTGCTCCACGGAGCCGTCGGCGTGCTCGTCGACCGGCTCGCCTACGTCACGCTGCTGCTGCGCGTGCGCGGCAACAGCGAGGTCGAGCGCGCCGCCCTCGAGCGCCGGCGCGCGTTCGACCACCGCGTGACGGCTCTCGTCGAGGAGGCCCAGCGCGCCGGACTCGTGCGCGACGACCTCGACGGCGCCGTGGCCACCCGCCTCATGTTCGGCATGGTCAACTCGATCGTCGAGTGGTACCGCCCCGGCGGCCCCGTCGATGCCGAGCGCCTCGCCCACGACGTGGTGACGGTCGCCCTGGACGGCATGCGCACCCGCTGAGCCCCAGCATCCACCCCGCTCCGCCCCGTCCCCCACCCCTTCTCCTGCCTCTGTGCCCCGTTCGACCGCGCGGAATTGCGACGCAGCGAGGGATGCAGCGACGAATCGGCGCGGTCGAACGGACTGAACGGGGAAAGCGGGGAGGCAGCGGGGACGGGGGGTCAGGCCCGGGAGAGGCCCCGGATCGGGCTCACCGACTGCTCGGCCTCGTGGTCGGGACCGAGGGGGATGCCGGTGCGGTCGCGCAGCAGCAGCGTCGCGATCAGGCCGATGAGGGTCATCCCGGCCAGGTACCACGTGACGGACATCGTGGTGCCGGTCTCCTTCACGAGCCACGTGGCGATCATCGGGGCGAAGGCGCCGCCCAGGATCGCGCCGATGGCGTACGAGATCGAGACGCCGGAGAAGCGGATGGATGCCGGGAAGAGCTCCGAGTACAGCGCCGCCTGCGGGCCGTAGGTGAATCCGAGCCCGATCGTGAGGATCGCGAGCCCCAGGAAGAGCAGCCCGATGTCGCCGGTGTTCACGAGGGGGAAGAGCAGGAAGACGCCGGCGAGCTGCAGGATCCAGCCGATGATGTAGGTGGTGCGGCGCCCGAGGCGGTCGGAGAGGAAGCCGGCCGCCAGGGTCGACAGCAGCCACATGACCGCCGAGCCCGCGACCGCCCAGAGCACCGGCCCGCGCTCGAGGGCGAGAGGGCCTTCGGGATCGGTCGAGTAGTTCTGGATGTAGCCGCCGGTGGTCATGTACCCCACCGCGTTGTTGCCGGCGAACACGAGAGCGGCGATGACGACGAGCAGGGCGTGCTTGCGGAACAGCTGCACGATCGGCATCCGCGTCTGCTCCTTGCGCTCCGCGAGCTCGGTGAAGACGGGGCTCTCCTCGACGCGGCGGCGGACGTACCATCCGACGAGGATGAGCACGACGCTGAACAGGAACGGGATGCGCCAGCCCCACTCGAGGAAGGCGTCTCCGGGCGCGATCATCGCCATGACCGCCATGACGCCCGACGCGAGCAGGAGTCCGAGCGGCACGCCGATCTGCGGCGAGGCCCCGAACGCGCCGCGACGGGTCTTGGGGGCGTGCTCGACCGCCATCAGCACGGCACCGCCCCATTCGCCGCCCGCCGAGAGCCCCTGGAGGATGCGCAGCAGCACGAGCAGGATCGGGGCCCACACCCCGATCGCCTCGTACGTCGGCAGGACGCCGATGAGCGCGGTGGCGGCGCCCATGAGGATCAGGGTCCACATCAGCACCACCTTGCGCCCGTACTTGTCGCCGAAGTGGCCGGCGAGGAAAGCGCCCAGCGGGCGGAAGAGGAAGCTCACGCCGACCGTGGCGAACGACACGATCAGGCTGTTGGCGCCCAGCGGGGCGAAGAACAGCTGGGTGAACACGAGCGCCGCAGCGGTGGCGTAGATGAAGAAGTCGTACCACTCGACGGTGGTTCCGACGACGGTCGCGAAGACGACGCGGCGCCGATCGACGGGGTTCGCGATGGTGCCGGTGGGCGTGAAACCCGCCTCTGGCTTCGATGTGCTCATGGGTGACTCCTGTGTCCGTGCTGACGACTTCGTCCCCGGCTCCCACCTCGGAGAAGGTGGTTGCCGGATGTGCCGACGATCATATACGATTTCGGATACGACGCAAGAGTGAGGACGCTCATGATGGATGAGACGACGACGGATGCCGCATCCGCCGCCCCCGATCGCCGGTTCGCCGCCCTTCCCGGGCGCCCCGGCAAGGTGATCGCTGTCCACCTCAGCTACGGCTCTCGTGCGGATCAGCGCGGGCGCCGGCCGCAGCATCCGTCGTACTTCTTCAAGCCCTCGAGCTCCCTCGCCCCCACCGGCGCGACAGTCGAGCGCCCCGCCGGCACCGAGCTGCTCGCCTACGAGGGCGAGATCGCCCTCGTCATCGGCGCGCCCGCCCGGCGCGTCGCCGCCGCCGATGCCTGGCGCCACGTCGCGTGGGTGACAGCGGCGAACGACTTCGGCCTCTACGACCTGCGCGCGAACGACAAGGGCTCGAACGTCCGCTCCAAGGGCGGCGACGGCTACACGCCGATCGGCCCGGCGCTGATCGACGCTCGCGCCGTCGACCCCGCCGCGCTGCGCGTGCGCACCTGGCGCAACGGCGAACTCGTGCAGGAGGACACCGCGGCCGGCATGATCTTCCCCTTCGCGCAGCTCGTCGCCGACCTGTCGCAGCACTTCACCCTCGAGACCGGCGACGTCATCCTCACAGGCACGCCCGCGGGATCGTCCGTCGCGGCGCCCGGCGACGTCGTCGAGGTCGAGGTCGACGTGCCCGGCGGTCCCTCGTCCGGCCGCCTCGTCACGACCGTGGTGCAGGGCGGGATCCCGTTCGACCCGGCGGTCGGCTCGCTCCCCGCCGCCGACGACCTGCAGCGTACCGAAGCCTGGGGGTCGCGCGAGGCCGCCGGCCTGCCGGCAGCGGGCGCCGGGTCCGCCTCGCCGGGCGCCGGCTCCGCAGGAGATCTCCCGTCTGCAGGACGATCCGGCTCGACTTCTCCTGCACAGCCGACTTCTCCTGCACAGCCGACTTCTCCTGCGCTCAGCGCAGAGCTGCGGGCGAAGCTCGAGGCCGTGCCGGTCGCCGGGCTCAGCGCTCAGCTGCGCAAGCGCGGGCTCGACAACGTCACGATCGACGGCGTGCGGCCGCTGCATCCCGAGGCCAAGCTCGTCGGCACCGCCCGCACCCTGCGGTTCGTGCCGCTGCGCGAGGACCTCTTCCAGAGCCATGGCGGCGGCTACAACGCCCAGAAGCGCGCCTTCGACGCCGTCGGCGACGGCGAGGTCATCGTGATCGAGGCCCGCGGCGAGACCGGCTCGGGAACCCTCGGCGACATCCTGGCGATCCGCGCACAGGCGCGCGGCGCGGCCGGCATTGTCACCGACGGCGGCGTGCGCGATGCCGACGCCGTCACGGCGGTGGGCATCCCGGTCTACACGGCGGGCCCGCACCCGGCGGTGCTCGGACGTCGGCATGTGCCGTGGGAGCACGACGTGACGATCGGATGCGGCGGCACGACCGTGCAGCCGGGCGACGTCATCGTCGGCGACGCGGACGGCGTGATCGTCATCCCGCCCGCCCTCGCCGAGGAGGTCGCGGACGCCACGCTCGCGCAGGAGCGGGAGGATGCCTGGATCGCCGAGCGGGTCGCGGAGGGGCATCCCGTCGACGGGCTCTTCCCGATGAACGCCGAGTGGCGCGCGCGGTTCGAGTCCGAGAGCGGGGCCAGGCGATGACCGCGTACGAAGCCCCGCCCCTGGCGGCGCAGGATCCCGCGCTCAGCAAGTCGCAGCAGGCGTACCGCTGGATCAAGGACCGGATCGCCAGCCAGGACTTCACTCCGGGCTACCGCCTCGTGCTCGGCACGATCGCGGGCGAACTCGACATGAGCGTCGTGCCCGTGCGCGAGGCGATCCGCCAGCTCGAGGCCGAGGGGCTGGTGACCTTCGAGCGGAACGTCGGCGCCCGCGTCTCGATGGTCGACGACTCGCAGTACCGCTTCAGCATGCAGGCGCTGTCGATCCTCGAGGGAACCGCGACCGCGCTGTCGGCGCGCCGGCTGACGCCCGACGATCTGCGCAACGCCCGCCGGATCAACGAGCTCATGATCGAGACGCTCGAGCACTTCGACCCGCGCGCGTTCACCGCGCTGAACCAGGAGTTCCACGCCGCGCTCTATGAGAAGTGCGCCAATCCGCGCATGATCGAGCTCGTCCGCGCCGAGTGGGCGCGCCTGGGACACCTCCGCGACTCGACGTTCAGCTTCGTCCCCGGCCGCGCGCAGGAGTCCGTGCGCGAGCACGAGAACATCATCCAGCTCATCGAGCACTCCGCTCCGCTGGGCGAGATCGAGAAGGCCGCGCGACGCCACCGCTCGGCCACCCTCGACGCCTACATGATCCACGAGCACCCCGACGAGGCCCTCGGCCTCCCCGCATTCTGACCCGGCCGCGCCCGCCGGACCCCGATCTCCCCGAAGGAGCACCATGACAGACACCACGACGCAGACCCGCCACGTGCCGGCGGACCTGCCAGAGCACATCCAGCACTACATCGACGGCGCGTTCGTCGACTCGGTCGACGGCGACACGTTCGACGTGCTCGATCCCGTCACCAACGAGACGTATCTGCAGGCGGCAGCCGGCAAGAAGGCCGACATCGACCGGGCCGTCGCCGCCGCGCGGCGCGCGTTCACCGAGGGACCGTGGCCGCGGATGCTGCCGCGCGAGCGGTCCCGCATCCTCCACCGCATCGCGGACATCGTCGAGAGCCGCGACAAGCGCCTCGCCGAGCTGGAGTCGTTCGACTCGGGCCTGCCGATCACGCAGGCACTGGGCCAGGCCCGGCGCGCGGCCGAGAACTTCCGGTTCTTCGCCGACCTGATCGTCGCCCAGACCGACGACGCCTTCAAGGTCCCCGGCCGGCAGCTGAACTACGTCAACCGCAAGCCGATCGGCGTCGCGGGGCTCATCACCCCGTGGAACACGCCGTTCATGCTCGAGTCGTGGAAGCTCGGCCCGGCCCTCGCCACCGGCAACACGGTCGTGCTCAAGCCGGCCGAGTTCACGCCGCTGTCGGCGTCGCTGTGGGCGGGGATCTTCGAGGAGGCGGGGCTCCCCCAGGGCGTCTTCAACCTCGTGAACGGACTCGGCGAGGATGCCGGCGACGCCCTGGTGAAGCATCCGGACGTCCCTCTCATCTCGTTCACCGGCGAGAGCCGCACCGGCCAGCTCATCTTCGGCAACGCCGCGCCGTTCCTGAAGGGCCTGTCGATGGAGCTCGGCGGCAAGTCCCCCGCGATCGTGTTCGCCGACGCCGACCTCGAGGCCGCCATCGACGCGACGATCTTCGGCGTCTTCTCGCTCAACGGCGAGCGCTGCACCGCGGGCTCCCGCATCCTGGTGGAGCGCCCGGTGTACGACGAGTTCGTGGCGAGGTACGCGGCGCAGGCGTCGCGCGTGATCGTCGGCGACCCGCAGGATCCGGCGACCGAGGTCGGCGCGCTCGTTCATCCCGAGCACTACGACAAGGTGATGTCGTACATCGAGATCGGCAAGTCCGAGGGGCGACTGGTCGCCGGCGGCGGCCGCCCCGACGGGTTCCCGACGGGCAACTACGTCGCCCCCACGGTGTTCGCCGATGTCGCGCCCGACGCCCGCATCTTCCAGGAGGAGATCTTCGGCCCGGTCGTGGCGATCACTCCGTTCGACACCGACGACGAGGCGCTCGCCCTCGCCAACGGCGTGAAGTACGGCCTCGCCGCCTACGTGTGGACGAGCGACCTCAAGCGCGCGCACAACTTCTCCCAGGCGATCGAGGCGGGGATGGTGTGGCTGAACTCGAACAACGTCCGCGACCTCCGCACCCCGTTCGGCGGCGTGAAGGCCTCGGGCCTCGGCCACGAGGGCGGCTACCGCTCGATCGACTTCTACACCGACCAGCAGGCCGTGCACATCACGCTCGGCCCCGCCCACAACCCCACCTTCGGCAAGGACGCGAAATGACCCACCGCGACGACATGACCCTGACCTCGTCGGGCTTCTACGTGAGCCAGGAGGCTCCGATCCGCTCCGACAATCCGGTGCCCACCCCGACCGCACCGGCACCCGACGTGCTGCGCTGCGCGTACATGGAGCTCGTGGTCACCGACCTCGCGGCATCCCGTACGTTCTACGTCGACGTGCTCGGCCTGTACGTCACCGAGGAGGACGACCAGGCCATCTACCTGCGCTCCACCGAGGAGTTCATCCACCACAACCTCGTGCTGCGCCAGGGACCGGTCGCCGCCGTCGCCGCCTTCTCGTACCGCGTGCGCACCGCCGAGGACCTCGACCGGGCCGTCGCGTTCTACGAGGAGCTCGGCTGCGAGGTGCGCCGCAACCCCGACGGGTTCGTGAAGGGCATCGGCGATGCGGTGCGCGTGATCGACCCGCTCGGCTTCCCGTACGAGTTCTTCTTCCAGACCGAGCACGTCGAGCGGCTGTCCTGGCGCTACGACCTCCACACGCCCGGCGAACTGGTGCGCCTGGACCACTTCAACCAGGTGACCCCCGACGTACCCCGCGCGGTGAACTTCATGCAGTCGCTGGGCTTCCGCGTCACCGAGGACATCCAGGACGACGAGGGCACCGTCTACGCCGCGTGGATGCGCCGCAAGCCCACCGTGCACGACACCGCCATGACCGGCGGCGACGGCCCGCGCATGCACCATGTCGCCTTCGCCACCCACGAGAAGCACAACATCCTCGCGATCTGCGACAAGCTCGGCGCCCTCCGCCGCTCCGACGCGATCGAGCGCGGCCCCGGCCGCCACGGCGTCTCGAACGCGTTCTACCTGTACCTGCGCGACCCCGACGGGCACCGCGTCGAGATCTACACGCAGGACTACTACACCGGCGACCCCGACAACCCGGTCGTCACGTGGGACGTCCACGACAACCAGCGCCGCGACTGGTGGGGGAACCCCGTCGTGCCGAGCTGGTACACCGAGGCATCCCTCGTCCTCGACCTCGACGGCAACCCGCAGCCCGTCGTGGCGCGCACCGACTCGTCCGAGATGGCCGTCACGATCGGCGCCGACGGGTTCTCGTACACCCGTCCCGGCGAAGACGCCATGCCCGAGTACAAGCAGGGCGAGTACAAGCTCGGCCACCAGCTGTAGGAACGATCGATGTGAATATCGCGGGAGATTCCGGCTATCTCTCCCCCCGCCGGGTGCCGAACCGACGGAATCTCCCGCGTCCTTCACAGAACGGACGGAGAACGGATGCTTCCACCCGACGTCATCGCGCAGCTCGCGGCCGAGCTCGCCGAGGCCGACCGCACGCACGGCGTGATACCGCGGATCACCGCGCGCCACCCCGAGGCAACGGTCGAGGACTCGTACGCGATCCAGGGAGTGTGGCGCGACGCGAACATCGCGGCGGGCCGCACGCTCGTCGGCCGCAAGATCGGTCTGACGTCCAAGGCGATGCAGCAGGCGACGGGCATCACCGAGCCGGATTACGGCGTGATGTTCGACGACACCGTCTACCGGACGGGTGCCGAGATCCCGACGGGCCACTTCTCGAACGTGCGCATCGAGGTCGAGCTCGCGTTCGTCCTCGCGAAGCCCCTCGCCGGCCCCGAGGCGACGCTCGAGGACGCGCTGGACGCGATCGACTACGCCGTTCCGGCGCTCGAGGTGCTGAACTCGCACATCGAGCTCGAGGGCCGCACGATCGTCGACACGATCGCCGACAACGCCGCGTACGGGGCGATGGTGCTCGGTGACGAGCGCAGGCGTCCGGACGAGATCGACCTCCGCTGGGTGCCCGGCGTGCTGAGCCGCAACGGCGTCATCGAGGAGACGGGCGTCGCCGCAGGCGTGCTCGGCCACCCCGCCACCGGCGTCGCCTGGCTGGCCAACAAGTTCCACCAGCATGGCGCGCGACTCGAGGCGGGTGAGATCATCCTGGCGGGGTCGTTCACGCGGCCGATGTGGGTCGAGCGCGGCGACACCGTGCGCTGCGACTACGGACCGATGGGAGTGATCGAATGCCGCTTCGTCTGAATCCGACGTTTCGCGACGCCCTCGCGGGCGCCGACCGGCCGCTCACGGGCATGTGGGTGTGCTCGGGATCGCCCCTCGTCGCCGAGATCTGCGCGGGCGCCGGACTCGACTGGCTCCTCATCGACATGGAGCACTCCCCCAACAGCCTCGAGTCGGTGCTCGCCCAGCTGCAGGCGGTCGGCGCCTACCCGGTCACCCCCGTCGTGCGGGTTCCGATCGGCGACGTCGTGACGCTCAAGCAGGTGCTGGACCTCGGCGCCCAGAACATCCTCGTGCCGATGGTGTCGTCGGCGGCCGAGGCGGAGGAGCTCGTCGCGGCGGTGCGCTACCCGCCGCGCGGGCGCCGCGGCGTCGGGTCGGCACTGGCGCGGTCGGCACGGTGGAACCGGGTCGACGACTACCTCGCGCACGCCGATGAGCACGTGTCGCTGTTCGTCCAGATCGAGACGGTCGCCGGCGTCGAGGCCGCCGCGGAGATCGCCGCGGTCGACGGCATCGACGGCGTGTTCGTCGGGCCGAGCGACCTCGCCGCGTCCATGGGCCTGCTCGGTCAGCAGACGCATCCGGATGTCGCGGCCGCCGTGCTGCGGGCGTTCGACGCCGTCCGCACGGCCGGAAAGCCGGTCGGCGTGAACGCGTTCGACCCGGCCACCGCGCGGTCCTACCTCGACGCGGGAGCCGGGTTCATCCTCGTCGGCGCCGACGTGGCGCTGCTCGCCCGCGGCTCGGAGCGCCTCGCCGCCGAGTTCGGCGCCGCCGCCGACGACGGCCGCCCCTCCTATTGACCCGCCGCGCCGCGGCATCCGCTCATCTCCTCCCCGGCACGTCGGGAGGGCAGGACGCTGTCAAGTCCCGGCCCTCGGCCGGCGGGCATGGCACAGTGAAGTCCATGCGCAGAGATGTCTCGAGCCGGATCGTGCTCGACGTGACCGAACCCGCCGATCTGGTCTTCTCGGTCGCCGCCGCCGACCAGTACTCCGCCGACGAGGCGTTCACCGCGACCCTCGACGGCGCCCCGATCGAGGCGCACGAGGTCGCCGACGCGCACGGCACCCGGCTGCACCGGATCACGACCGGCACCGGACGGCTCGAAGCGACCTACCGCGCGACGATCGACGGCGAGGCGCGGCCGATGGAGACGTCCGAAGCCGATCGCCTCGTCTACGGACGTCCCAGCCGCTACGCCGAGTCCGACGCGCTCGCGCCGACGGCCATGGGTGAGTTCGCGGGCATCCGGGACCACGCGCAGCTGCTCGCGTCGGTGTCGTCCTGGGTCGGCACGCGCCTGGCGTACGTGTCGGGGTCCTCGCTGCCGACCGACGGCGCGACTCGCACCCTCCTCGCGCGCCAGGGGGTGTGCCGCGACTACGCGCACCTCTGCGTCGCGCTGCTGCGCGGGCTGGGCGTCCCGGCTCGCCAGGTCGCGGTGTACGCGCCGGGACTCATGCCGATGGACTTCCATGCGGTCGCGGAGGCCTGGATCGACGGCGAATGGCGGGTGGTGGATGCCACGACCCTGGCGCCCCGCTCGACGCTCGTGCGGATCGCGACCGGGCGCGACGCGGCCGACACCGCGTTCCTGACGGTCGTGTCAGGCCGAGCCGACCTCGTGGACGTGGAGGTCACCGCGACGGCCGATGTGCTGCCCGACGACGACATCGACGAGCTCGTCACGATCCGCTGATCTCGCGACGACGCCGCAGGGCGTGGCACAGTGAGTCCATGAAGAAGTGGATCGTGCGATTCGTCTCGCTGCTCGTCTTCAACATCGTCGTGCTGCTGGTGATCGGATTCCTCACTCCGGCGCGCGTCGGATGGTCGGCGGTGTGGGCGGGCATCGTGCTCACCGCCCTGTCGATCTGGATCAAGCCCGCCGTCCACCGCTGGTTCCTGTCGATGGCGGCGAGGTCCGCGAATCAGCGCACCCGCGCCGGCGAGAAGGTGATCGAATTCCTCCTCGCCTTCGCCGTCGCATTCCTGGTGTGGATCGTGACGGTCTGGCTGTCGGGCGTCAGCATCGGCGGCGGCATCTTCGGAGCCTTCTGGGGCTACGTCCTCCCGCCGGTCATCCTGCTCATCGGGTGGGCGATCTACGACACGATCGACGACCGCGTCGAAGCGCACGCGGGCGCGCTGTACGACAAGGCCTCCGGCGGCCGCACGACGGCGGTATCGGATGCCTCGACCCCCGCGGTCCCGCAGAATCCCGCCGCCGCCGCGGGCCGTCGCGAGCTGAACGACGGTCTCACCGACGAGCAGCGGCGCATGCTCGACGAGCTCGGCAAGAGCTGATCGCCGCGACCTGTCGATCCGCGCCCGCCTCGATCGTCATGGTGGTGTCGCAGCACTGACGAAAGGACGACACCATGCGGTACACGCTTCTCCTGCACTATCCCGAGATGAGCGCCGACGAGCTCGGCCCCGAGGGGATGGCCGAGGGCATGCGCGAGTTCGACGAGTACGCCAAGGCGATCCAATCGGCCGGCATCCTCCGCTCGGCGGAGGTCCTCCAGCCCTCCGCGGTGACGACGACCGTCACCGCGCCGGACGGCACCCTGCGGGTCCAGGACGGACCTTTCGCCGACACGAAGGAGCAGCTCGGCGGCAGCTTCGTCATCGAGGTGGCCGACCTCGACGAGGCGATCGCGTGGGCCGCGAGGGCCCCGTCGGTCGGGTGGGGCCCGGTCGAGATCCGTCCGACGGCGACGCGCTTCGTCGACGGCGCCTGGACCCCGTTCGTCGGCTGATGCCCGGCGGCCACGACGCCCGGGCGGCTGCAGAGCACGCCGCCCGGGCGTCGTACGGCCACCTCCTGGCGCTCCTGGTGTCGGGCAGCCGCGACCTCGCCCTCGCCGAGGACGCGCTCGCCGACGCCTTCGAACGAGCGCTCCGGACGTGGCCGGATGCCGGCATCCCCGCCAATCCCGAAGGCTGGCTCCTCACCGTGGCCCGCAACAGGCTCCGCGACGCGTTCGGCTCGGCCGCACGCCGGACCGGGATGCCGCTGGACGACGCGGTCGCCGCGGCGCTCGCGACCGACGACGGGCTCGACCCGGCGGCCCTGGTCGAGCGCCGCGACGAGATCCCCGACCGGCGGCTCGAGCTCCTGTTCGCGTGCGCGCACCCGGCGATCGATCCGGCGGTGCGCACCCCGCTCATGCTGCAGACCGTGCTCGGGTTCGATGCCGCGCAGATCGGCGCGGCCTTCGACGTCCCTCCCGCGACGATGGCCCAGCGTCTCGTGCGCGCCAAGCGCCGCATCCGGGACACCGGGATCCCGTTCCGTGTCCCGACCCGCGACGACATGCCCGAGCGCCTGGCCGCGGTGCTCGAGGCGATCTACGGCGCCTACGCGATCGACTGGCTCGATCAGGGAGACACCCCGCGCGAATCCATCGCCGACGAGGCCCGCTGGCTCGCCGTCCTCGTGGCCACCCTCCTCGACGACGAGCCCGAGGCCTGGGGCCTGGCCGCGCTCCTCACCTACGCCCAGTCCCGGGCGCCGGCGCGCGTGCGCTCCCCGTGGCCTCGGCTGGACGAGCAGGACCCGGCGGAGTGGGACGCAGCGCTCATCGCCGAGGGCGCCGCACTGCTGCGGCGCGCATCCGCGCTCGGGGATCCGCTCGGGCGATTCCAGCTCGAGGCGGCCATCCAGGCCGTGCACTGCGATCGCGCCCGCACCGGCGTCCTCGACCTGGATGCGCTCGTCACGCTCTACCGCGGACTGGTCGCCGTCGCTCCGACCGCCGGCGCGGCTGCCGCCCTCGCCGCCGTGGAGAGCCGGCGGGAGACAGATCGCACCTGAGCAGCCCCCCGCCGGCGGCCGGACACCGGCACGGCAGGCGAGCGCATCGCGTCGGCGTGTCAAGACCTATGCGCAACGGCCCGGCACCCGACAGGGTGGAGGGACGGACGAAGGGACGACCATGTCGGACACCAACGCGAACCCGCTTCACGACGATGCCGATGAGGCGGTGCAGGGCGGGGCGATGCCCATGCCGCACGGCTCGGACGCCGCCACCGCGCCCGTCGACGGCGCGCTGCCGATGCCGCACGAGGGCGACGAGGATCCGCCCGTCGACGGCGCCCTCCCCATGCCGCACGAGGGCGACGAGAATCCCCCCGTCGACGGCGCCCTCCCGATGCCGCACGGCACGGACGAGCACGGCACCCGCTCCTAGCCCCCTCCCTATCCCGCCGCACCACGCCGCGCGCGCCGCGCGGATCGAGCGTGGCGCGGTTCTCGCTACGGGCGCAGTTGCAACCGCGCATAATGCGGCCAACTGCGCCTGGGCCGTCGGCGAAGGGGCGAGAATGGCCGCATGAGGGAGACCGTCGAGTACCAGCCGGGCGTGTGCAACATCGGGCCTGCCGAGATCCGACGGCGCCGCGCATCGGGGTGGCTGGGACTGGCGATCGCCGTCGGGTATCTCGCCCTCGCGCTGCTGCTCGGCTGGCCCGCGCCCTGGCGAATGCTCGTCGCGGTGCCGGTGTTCGTGTCGGCGCAGGGGTTCCTTCAGGCCGCGTTCCACTTCTGCGTCGGATTCGCCTCGCGCGGCCTCTACAACTTCGGCGCGCTCGGGTCGGAGGAGTCGGTGCAGGATGCCGAGTTCCGCCGCAAGGACCTGCGCAAGGCACTCCTGATCACCGTGCTCGCGGCCGCGATCGCCGTGGTCATCGCCGTCGTCGCGTTCCTGATCCCGATCGGCTAGCTCTCGAGCTCGAACGCCCCTGAGTAAAGCGCTGCGCGGACGGCTGCCGCGGTCTCGTCGGGGTCGAGGTCCGTGGAGTCGAGGACGTGCGGCTCGAGCTCGCCGAGATCCGCGAACCTCCCCCACAGGTCGGAGATCACCTCGGCATCCGTCAGGGCCGTCGGCGCCGAACGTGAGACCGCCCGTGCAAGGGTGACCTCGAGGGACGGCCGCAGCACGACGTAGCGCAGCGGGATGGACGGATGCCGCGACGCGGCGTGACGGTAGTGCTGCAGCATCCACGGCCCGACGACGCCGTCGGCGATCACGTCGTAGCCGCCCTCGGCGTAGGCGAAGGCGGCCGCGGCGGTCGCTTCGAGGACGGTGTGGTTCTGCGCATCGGACTCCGGCAGATACGGCAGGATCCCGCCCGACACGATGAAGTCCCAGAAGTCGTCGGTGTGCAGGTGGACGGAGAGATCCAGCGTGTCGGCCAACCGGCGAGCCACCGTGCTCTTGCCCGCTCCGGCCGGGCCGGTGAGGATCGTGACGCTCCCGCTCCCGCTCACGCCGGTCCTCCCGGCGTCGCGTCGTCGAACTCGCGGCGGAGATACTTCGGCGCCTGCGTGCGCCACGCCTCGGTCACCAGCTCGGCGAGGTGCCCGGCGTCGATGCCGGCCATGCGGAACGCCACCTTCGGCTCGCTCCACGACGTGGTTGCGGGGAGGAACACGTCGGGCTGCATCTCGCGGAGCGCGAGGGCGTCGACCCGGTCGGCGACCTTCACCGCGACCACGAGCTCGCTCGCGACGATCGCGCGCACGTCCTCGGGGATGCTGGGCCACGGATGGCACTCCCACGCGTAGAGCTTGCCGCGCACGAACCACGCCGCCCCGCCGGTCGTCGCGCGTTCCTCGCTGCCCGGCAGAGCCTCGGCCGTGCGCCGGACGTCGTCGAGAATCGCCACGGAGCGAGCGTAGGACGAGCCGCCGACATCGGTGCGCCGAGCGTGCTCGTCAGACCCGCTCTCGCACGACCGCCGCCGTCGCGGCGGGGTCGGGGCGGTGCATGACCGACTCGGGCACGATCACGAGCTCTGCCTCCGGCATCGCGCCGGCCAGCCGGTCGGCCGCGGTCACCAGGATCGGGAAGGTCTGCTCGCCGCGCAGGATCGTCACCGGCGACACCGCCCTCATCTCGTCGGTGGGGGTCGAGACGGCGGCGGTCAGGGTCGCGTCGTAGACCGTCGACTGCGCGAGCGGCAGGAGCGCGGCGAACTGCTCGCTCTGCCGGATCTGCTCGACCATCTCGGGCGGAAGCTCGACGGCTTCGAGCTGGAATGTCACGACGGCCTCGTCGCGCCGCCCGTCGTCGACGAGCCGCTGCAGACGCTCGGCGAGCTGCGGGTCGGGCTCGTCGACGCCGAAGCGGAACGGCGGCTCGGACAGGAAGAGCGTGCGGAACGCGACGCCTTTGGACGCGGCATACAGCGCCAGGACCGCGCCGGACGAGTGGCCGAGTGCGATCGCCTCGCCGCCCACCGCCTCGACCACGGCGCCGAGGTCGTTCACCTCGTCGTCGGGCGTGGAGCCTCGCCGGTCCCCGCTCGAGCCGCGGGCGCGCCGGTCGACGGTCACGGCCGTGAAGCCGGCATCCGCCAGCGCCTCACCGATCGCCCGGCCGTCGGCGGCCACCGAGAAGGCACCGCCCACGATCACCACGACGGGGCCCGCGCCGATGCGCTCGAACGCGATCGTGGTTCCGTCCGCAGAGGTCGTCGTCTC
>NZ_JAYRDE010000048.1:0-21427 GCF_041909575.1 Microbacterium sp.
AGCGCATGTCCAGCGGATCGGTCGAGGAGTTCACGGCCGAGGCCAACGTCATGGCGATGCTCTCGACCCACCCTGCGATCGTCACGATCTACCAGGCCGGCGTCGCCCGTGACGGGCGGCCGTACCTCGTGATGGAGTACTGCCCCAAGCCGAACCTGCAGGTGCGGTACCGCCGGGAGCCGTTCTCGGTCGCCGAGTCGCTCCGCGTCGGCGTGCAGGTCGCTGCGGCGGTCGAGACCGCGCACCGCGCGGGGGTGCTGCACCGCGACATCAAGCCGGCGAACATCCTCGTCACGGAGTACAACCGGCCGGCGCTCACCGACTTCGGCATCGCCTCCACGACGAGCGCGGCTGCGGAGTCGGCGGGGCTGTCGATCCCCTGGTCGCCGCCGGAGTCGTTCGCCGACGTTCCCCGCAGCGATCCGCGCTCGGACGTCTACGCGCTCGGCGCGACCGTTTACACGCTCCTCGCGGGCCGGTCGCCGTTCGAGTTCCCCGGGCAGCGCAACACCGCCGCGGAGCTGATCCAGCGCATCGAGATGACGCCTCTTCCGCCGTTGGGGCGGGCGGATGCTCCGACCTCCCTGGAGCGTGCGCTCGAGCGCGCGATGTCCAAGTCGTCGAGCGATCGCTACGAGTCGGCGATCGCCTTCGCGCGGGCGCTGCAGAAAGTGCAGATCGAGCTGTCGCATTCGGTGACCGCCATCGACATCCTCGACGACGGCGTGGCCGAGGACGTCGTGGAGGACGAGGATGAGGGCCTCACCCGGGTGCGCGGCGTCGTGAGCATCGATCCGCAGACCACGCCCGCGGCCGGTCCGACGCGGCCTTCGGCCGTCACCGCGCCGCCGTCCCCGCGCGCACCCGCCGTGCCGCCGGTGTACGAGCCCGCCGACGGCGAGACCGTGCTGCGCGGCACTGTGCCGCCCGCGGCGCCCGCGGCCGAGACCCGCCTCCGCGGTCCCGTCGAGGTGTCGCTCGGCGGGGATGTCACCATGGCGCGGGCTCCGGCATCCATCCCCCCTCAGCCCGCCGCGCCGACGACCGCGCCCGCACCCGGGCAGGCGGAGCGCAAGCCCGCTCGCACCGGCCTGTGGATCGGCGTCGGCGCCGCGGCGCTCGTCGTGGTCGCCGTGATCGTCGGGGTGTCGCTGCCGGGGATCCTCGGAGGGGCGGACGCCGTGCCGACTCCCTCGACGTCGTCGGTGCCGCAGGATCCGGTGTCGGCCGTGGTGCCTGAACCGGAAGATCTCGCAGGCACCGCCGTCGCGGACGGCGTGCGGTTCACCTGGACCAATCCAGACCCGCAGGAGGGTGATCGCTACCTCGTCGGCGTGGTGACGCGTCCCGACGAGGAGCCGCAGTTCGAGCCGATGACCGCGACGGAGGCCACGGTGCCTGCGGATCCGTCGGGGACCACGTGCGTCGAGGTGCTGATCGTCCGGGAGAACGGACAGTCGTCCGACCCGGTGAGGGGGTGCGCGCCGTGAGCGCCAGCATGACTGACGAGCTGACCGTGGAGTTCGCGGGGGAGGCCTTCACCGTGGAACCGGGTGCGGTGTTCACGGTCGGCCGCGAGGGCGACCTCGCCATCGACGACAACCTCTTCCTGCATCGCCACTTCCTGACCATCGAGAACGTCGGCGGCCTGTGGCTGCTGTCCAATGTCGGCAGCCGGCTGTCTGCGACGGTCACCGACACCGGGGGGCGCGTGCAGGCGTGGCTTGCTCCGGGCGCCCGCCTGCCGCTCGTCTTCGCCGCGACCGCGGTGATCTTCAGCGCCGGGCCGACGACGTACGAGCTGACCATCCACGTCGCCGAGCCGGCCTTCCGGGAGACCCAGTCGTTCGGCGACGACGACGGCCTGAGCACCATCGGCGACGTGCCGCTCACCCACTCCCAGCGGGTCATGATCCTCGCCCTGGCCGAGCCGGTGCTGCGCCGCGAGGGAACCGGCATGAGCGAGCTCCCCACGTCGGCGCAGGCAGCGGAGCGGCTCGGCTGGACCCTCACGCGCTTCAATCGCAAGCTCGACAACGTGTGCGACAAGCTCGACCGCATCGGCGTGCCAGGGATGCGCGGCGGCGTGCGCTCGTATGCGACCAACCGGCGGGTGCGGCTCATCGAGCACGCGATCGCGGCGCGGCTCGTCACGCGCGAGGACCTGCCGCTGCTCGACCAGGAGCGCGAGGCCGGCGCCGACGACGACGCCTGAGCCGGGGCTCCGTGTGCTGGGCGCTCTCGACGGCGGCGAGATGCGGAACCTTCCTGCAACCGCATGTGAGTTCGTGCTCACAGATGTCCATGTGAGTTGGCGCTCACACAGTCCTGTGTCCGCGCCCCCAGGACGCATGTGAGTTCGTGCTCACAGGTGTCCATGTGAGTTGGCGCTCACACAGTCCTGTGTCCGCGCCCCCAGGACGCATGTGAGTTCGTGCTCACAGGTGTCCATGTGAGTTGGCGCTCACACAGTCCTGTGTCCGCGCCCCCAGGACGCATGTGAGTTCATGCTCACATAGGGGTTCTGAGCCCCGGCTTCCGCTCGCCGAGGGCGCGCAAACGACGGATTTCCGAGGCGTCGAGCCTTCGTTCTAGGCTCTCGGCCGGGCGAGTCGGGGCTCGGGGGATGTCGGGCGGGGTTGGGGTGTGTGAGCACGAACTCACATACAGTTTTCGCACCATGCTGCCCAAACGGCAGGACACCGCCCTGACGGCAGGCAAGACACCGCCCAAACGGCAGCCCCCCGAATCAGCGACCGGCGTCGTAGAGGTGGCGCCCGCCGTGGCTGAGCACCTTCACGACGACGCCGCGCCGATGCAGCTCGGCGACGGTGCGCGTCTCCTCGTCGATGTCGCGCCCGAGCGCGTGCACATTCGCCACGACGAGCACGTCACCGCGCCCGAGCCTGCCGAACAGGCGCACAAGGCGCTCCTCCCACGACTCGAGCGTTTCAGGAGCCGGATGCCGGAACCCCTCGATCGGCACGCCGAACCGGGCGAGGTCGTTGCGCTGATCGACGACCGAGGGCATGTCGTCACGGGAGACGACGAGACCCACGAGCCGGGCGCCGGCGGGCCGCGCGAGCCACCAGTCGCGGTCCCGCTGCAGCTCGGTGAAGCACTTCGGGCACTCCGCAGCGGCATGGGGCAGATGCAGCGGCCCGGTCTCGGCGGCCGCCTCGCCCGGCGCGCGCACCGACGGTGAACGCACCGGCTCCGCGCCCGCACCGCTCATGTCATGCCCCTTCGACGTGCCCATTCTCTCCCGAAACGCCGCGTCGCGCGTCACGCCTCGTCGAGCCGCAGCTCGAGGCTGAGCTGGTCGGCGTCCAGCTCGGCCAGCGCGTGGCGCAGCGCGGCGGTGCTGAACTCCCCGCCCGAGGAGAGCTCGTTCAGCCGAGACCGCATCGCCTCGATGAGCGCGAGCCGAAGCTCCAGCGCATCGCGGGCCGCGGCGGTCCTCTCGTCGTCCGGCGGGTCGAGGAGCCGACTGCCGACCACCTGCAGCAGTTCCGCGGGGAACGGGCTGCCGTCCCTCCTCCGGAGCCCCGGGGCCGAGAGAGCGGATGCCGCGGCTTCCCGCAGACGGTCGTCGAGCTCTCCCTGCTCGGCGCGATCGAGGGCCCCGTCGCCCGCCGGCTGCAGTCGCAGCATCCGCACCACCCACGGCAGCGTGAAGCCCTGGAGCATCAGGCTCCCCACCGCGACGGCGAACGCGACGAAGACGAGGAGCGCCCGTTCGGGCGTCTCGTCGGGGAGCGTCTGGGCGGCGGCGAGCGTCACGACGCCGCGCATCCCGGCCCACACGATGACAGCTCCGTGCTTCCAGCCGAGCGGCGATGCCTGGTAGTAGTTCAGGTCGCTCAGCGATCGTGCGACGCGTGAGCGCATCGAGGCGAGCCGCCGCTGGGCGCGCGGATCGTCCGTCGCCCGCGCCCGACCTCGCCCGCGGCCACGCGCGGGCAGCGTCGGCGCCGCCGCGATCTCGTCGATGCGCTCGCCGATCTGCTCCAGTCGCCGGCGCTGCCGGCCGCGCGCGCGCCGGCTCTGCGCCCACACCAGCACGGCGACGTACGCCGCCCGCACGATCAGCAGGAGGCCGAGCGCACCGGCGGCGATGCCGATGCCCGTGCCGAGTCCGTCGTGCCGCTCGACGTTGCCGGTGACGATCTCCTTGAGCTCCAGACCCATCAGCAGGAACACCGCGCCCTCGAGCATGACCTCGATCGTGCGCCAGTTGTGCTCGTCCGACATCCGCTGCTCGGGCGTGAACCAGCGCGCAGACCCCTGACCCGTGACGATGCCTGCGACGACCGCCGCGACCAGCCCCGAGCCGCCGAGCTCCTCGGTGGGGAGGTACGCCACGAAGGGGATGACGAACCCGATCGCCGTGTTCGCGGCGGAGTGCCCGATGAGCGACCGCAGCCGCAGGTTGAGATATCCCACGATCGCGCCGACGACCACCGCGACGAGGACTCCCCATGCGAAGGCCGGCAGGAAGCCGACGCTCGTCCCGGCGTCCTCGCCCACCGAGCCGGCCGTGGCGACGGCGGCGGTAGCGATCATCGTGCGCAGGAGCACGAGCGCTGTCGCGTCGTTGAGCAGGCTCTCGCCCTCGAGCATCGTCACGACCCGCCCCGACACTCCGAGTCGCTTCACGATCGACGTGGCCACGGCGTCGGTCGGGCTCAGGATCGCCCCGAGAGCGACCGCGATCGCCGGGTTCAGGCCCGGGATCACGAGCAGCAGGAACACCGCGATCACGATCGAGCTGACGATCACCAGCAGGAAGGACAGCCCCGCGATCGGCCCGAAATCGCGGCGGAACTCGATCGCGGGCAGCGCGACGGCGGCCGAGTAGAGCAACGGCGGCAGGACGCCGACGAGGATGAACTCGGGATTCACCTGCGGAACGCTCACGAACGGGAGGAGCCCGACGCCGATCCCGATCAGCACCAGGATCAGGGGCCCCGCGATGTTGATCTTCGGCGCGACCGCCGTCGCGAGAGCGATCACGACGATGCCCAGGATGGCGAGGACGAGCAGCTCCATGGCGGCTACAGCACCCCGAGCGCCTCGACCGCTTCGCGTTCCGCCTCGAGTTCGGCGACGGATGCCTCGAACCGCGCGCGCCCCCGCTCGTCGAGGTCGAGCCCCTCGACCACGCGGTAGCCCTCGCCGTCGGAGACAACGGGGAACGAGCACACGAGGCCCTCGGGCACGCCGTACTCGCCGCGCGAGACCACGGCGGCCGACGTGGTGCGGCCGCCCGTGCCCCGCTGCTCGTCGCGCACATGCTCGATCGCGGCGTTCGCCGCCGACGCCACCGACGACGAGCCGCGCACCTCGATGATCTCTGCTCCGCGCCGCGCCACCCGCGGGATGAACACGTCGTCCAGCCATGCCCGCGCCGCCTCGACGCCGCCCAGGCGTGTGGCCAGCGCGTCGATCACCGGCTCGCCGCGGACGGTCGCGTGCGCGGCATCCGGGAACTGCGTCGCGGAGTGGTTGCCCCAGATCGCCACTCCCGCGATGTCGCCCGGACGGGCGTCCAGCGCCTCGGCCAGCTGACCGACCGCGCGGTTGTGGTCGAGGCGCGTGAGTGCGGTGAACCGGTGGGCGGGAACGCCGGGAGAAGCGGATGCCGCGGCGATGAGCGCGTTCGTGTTCGCGGGGTTGCCCACCACGACCACGCGCACGTCGTCGGCGGCGACCTCGCCGATCGCGGCGCCCTGCGGTCCGAAGATGCCCGCGTTCGCCGCGAGCAGGTCCGCGCGCTCCATGCCGGGCCCGCGCGGCCGGGCCCCCACGAGAAGGCAGATGTCCGCGCCCTCGAAGGCGACTCGGGGGTCGTCGGACAGCTCGACGCCGTGCAGCAAAGGGAATGCGCAGTCCTGCAGCTCCAGCGCGGCGCCTTCGGCCGACCGGAGCCCCTGAGGGATCTCGAGGAGGCGCAGCCGCACCGGGCGGCCCTCGCCGAGCATGTCGCCGGCCGCGATGCGGAACAGCAGCGCGTAGCCGATCTGCCCTCCGGCCCCGGTGATCGTGACGGTGGTGGGTTCGCTCGCCATGCCCAGAGCCTATTGCCGTGTCAAGCGTCCTCGCCCGGAATGGGGGCCCGGGGTACCGTGAGGCCATGACGTTCAACGACAACGCCAGCGTCGGCGGCAACACCGCACGGCGGCGTGGCGGCGGCGCGGCCATCGCCGGCGGCGGCGTCGCCGGAATCGCGGCGATCGCGGTGCTGCTGTTCCAGCTGTTCACGGGCACCGACATCTCCGGGCTCGTCGGCGGTGTGGGCGGTGCGCCTGCGGGCGGCGACGACGAAGGGACGCAGATCGCGAACTGCCAGACCGGCGCCGACGCGAACGCGCGCGACGACTGCCGGCTGGCCGCGGCATCCCTCGCCCTCGACGACTACTGGGAGAGTCAGGTGCAGGGGTACCAGGCGCCGCAGCTGATCATCGTCGACGGGTCCACCGGCACGCAGTGCGGGACGGCGTCGAACCAGACCGGGCCGTTCTACTGCCCGCCCGAGCAGAACGTCTACGTGGACCCCACGTTCTTCGCTCTGCTGCGCCAGCAGTTCGACGCGACGGCCGGACCGCTCGCCCAGCTGTACGTGCTCGCCCACGAGTACGGCCATCACGTGCAGAACATCACCGGCATCATGGCGGACAACCCCGACAACGGCACCGGGCCCGACAGCAACGGCGTGCGCATGGAGCTGCAGGCGGACTGCTTCGCGGGCGCCTGGGTCGGCGACATGACCGAGCAGGTGGACGAGAACGGGGTACCCTTCCTCGAAGCGCCGACGCAGCAGCAGATCGCCGACGCGCTCAATGCCGCGCAGACCGTCGGCGACGACCACATCCAGCAGGAGTCGGGCGGCGTCGTCAACGCGGACAGCTGGACGCACGGCTCCAGCGAGCAGCGGCAGCGCTGGTTCCAGACCGGGTACCGCAGCGGTGTGGAAGCCTGCCAGACTTTCGGCATTCCGGGGGGAAGCCTATGAACGAACACCTCGATGCGATCCTCTATCCGCCGATCGAACCGTACGAGACCGGGCAGCTCATCGTCGGCGACGGCAACCGGGTGTACTGGGAGGAGAGCGGCAACCCCGAGGGGAAGCCGGTCGTGTTCCTCCACGGCGGTCCCGGCGGCGGCACCGCACCCTGGCACCGCCGGTTCTTCGACCCGGAGCGCTACCGCATCGTGCTGTTCGACCAGCGGGGCTGCGGACGCTCGACCCCGCACGCCAGCGAGCCCGGCGCCGATCTGCGCCACAACACGACCTGGCATCTCGTCGCCGACATCGAGCTGCTGCGCCGCAACCTCGGCATCGCGCGGTGGCAGGTGTTCGGCGGATCGTGGGGGAGCGCGCTCGCCCTGGCGTACGCGCAGGCCCACCCCGACGCCGTGACCGAGCTCGTCCTGCGCGGCATCTTCACGCTGCGCCGGCACGAGCTGGAGTGGTTCTACGAGGGCGGCGCATCGGCGATGTTCCCCGATCTGTGGGAGGACTTCATCGCCCCGATCCCGGTGCTCGAGCGCTCACGCCTGATCGAGGCGTATCACCGCCGGCTCTTCGACCCCGATCCCGCGGTGCACACGCCGGCCGGCGTCGCGTGGTCGCGGTGGGAGGCGTCGACCCTCACCCTCCTGCCCGACGAGGGGCTCGTGGACACGATGACCGAGCCCGCCGCGGCGACGGCGTTCGCGCGCATCGAGAACCACTACTTCGTCCACCGCGGGTGGTTCGAGGAAGGCCAGCTCATCGCCGGCGTCGACGCGATCCGCCACATCCCCGCGGTCATCGTGCAGGGCCGCTACGACGTCTGCACCCCGCCGATGACGGCGTGGGATCTGCACCGTGCCTGGCCGGAAGCGGAGCTGGTGATGGTTCCGGATGCCTCGCACTCGGCATCCGAGCCGGGCATCGCCCGCGCGCTGCGTGCGGCGACGGACCGCTTCGCTCAGGAAGCGGCCGCCCCGCCCTGGTAGGGTAGAAGGACTTGCAGCGCGTCATCGCGCTTCTTGCGTCGTAGAACGCTTCCCTCGCCGCCGTCACCCGGGCCACGCCCCGCAGGACGCCGTCGGCTGAAAACTTTCGTACGGCGACCCGTGGGCGAGATACGCCACCGGCCACCGACCAGGGCGCGTGCGCGTGCCCGGAGACACTCCATCCATGACTGACGTCACCTTCGGCACGCTCGGCGTGCCCCAGCCCCTCGTCGCCGCTCTCGCGGCCGAGGGAAAGACCACCGCGTTCCCGATCCAGGTCGACACGCTCCCCGACACCCTCGCGGGCCGCGACGTGCTCGGCCGCGGAAAGACCGGCTCGGGCAAGACGCTCGCCTTCTCGATCCCGATGGTCGCCCGCCTCGGCGGCTCGCTCGCCGGTGGATCGCGCCGCAAGGGCCGGCCGCTCGGCCTCGTGCTCGCGCCGACGCGCGAGCTGGCAACGCAGATCGACGCGGTCCTCGCACCGCTCGCCAAGGCCTACGGCCTCACCACGACCACGATCTTCGGCGGGGTGAACCAGAACCGCCAGGTTCAGGCGCTGAACGCCGGCGTCGACATCATCGTCGCGTGCCCCGGCCGCCTCGAAGACCTCATGAAGCAGGGCTACGCGCACCTCGATGCGATCGAGATCACCGTCATCGACGAGGCCGACCACATGGCCGACCTCGGGTTCCTGCCGGTCGTCACCCGCATCCTCAATGCCACCCCCTCGGGCGGCCAGCGCCTCCTCTTCAGCGCGACGCTCGACAACGGCGTGGACAAGCTGGTGAACCGCTTCCTGCAGAACGAGGTGCTGCACTCGGTCGACGAGGCGCATTCGCCCGTCGCCGCGATGACCCACCACGTGTTCACGATGGCCGATGCCGACGCCAAGAAGGATGTCGTCACCGCCCTCGCGTCGGGCACGGGCCGCCGCATCCTCTTCATGCGCACCAAGCACCACGCGAAGAAGCTCGCCAAGCAGCTGACCGCCCAGGGCATCCCCGCCGTCGACCTGCACGGCAACCTGTCCCAGCCGCAGCGCGACCGCAACCTCGCGGCGTTCTCCGCCGGCACCGCGAAGGTGCTCGTCGCGACGGACGTCGCCGCCCGCGGCGTGCACGTCGACGACGTCGAGCTCGTCATCCACGTCGACCCGCCCATGGAGCACAAGGCGTACCTGCACCGCTCGGGTCGCACCGCCCGTGCCGGCGCCGAGGGCGCCGTCGTGACCCTGGTCCTGCCGGGTCAGGAGAAGGACGTCGCGCAGCTGCTGCGCAAGGCCGCGATCTCGGTCGCCCCCGTCGCCGTGAGCGCCGACTCGACCGCGGTCGCCGCCCTCGTGGGCGAAGTCGCGCCGTACGTGAAGCCGGAGCCGGTGCACCGCCCCGCACAGGGCGGCGGTCGCAGCCAGGGCGCGAACGCGCAGCGCAAGCGCGCCGCACGCGACCAGAACGGCGGCAGCGGCGGTGGTGCCGGTCGCGGCGGTCAGCGTCGTGGAACGGATGCCTCGGCCCGCTCGCAGAGCGCCGGCCGCACTCAGGATCGCGCCCAGTCCGGTCACCAGCGCTCCGACCAGAGCGCCGGTCACACGCGCTCGTCGCAGCCGGCGCAGGGCAACCCGCGCACGCCCGGTCGCCGCGCATCCGGTGGCGGCACCGGCAAGCTCATGGTCGGCTCGGTCGTCCGCCAGAACGGCGGCAGCCGCCGCGGAGGCCGCTGACCGTTCCTCCCGAAGCCCCGTCGCGTGATCGCGGCGGGGCTTCGTCGTGCGCGGGCCGTGCCCGGAAACGAACATCGGGCACGCGCGTCATGCTCGCGCGCTCTGCGGGTCTAGTCATGCGTGGGATGCCGTCACCTTCTGGCGTTCCGCAGAAAGGGCCCCATGTCTTCCCCCGTGCGCCGCCGCCTGACGGCGGCACTGGCCGTCCTGGCCGGTTTCGCCGTGGCCGTCACCGGAGCGATCGGAGCGCAAGCCGCGCCGCCGTACGCAACGGAGGCGACCGTCACCTCCATCTCGTTCCTGGAAACCCCGGTGGTTTCCGGTGAGCTCGCCGAACTCGAGGGCACCTGGGAGCTGCCGGACAACCCGGCGACGCCGGCCGGATTCGTCGTGCCGCTCCCGGCGGGGCTGCAGGGCTTCCCCGACCAGTTCCCCCTGCTGACCCCCGACGGCGCCACCGAGATGGGCCAGTGCACGGTGACCGGGACGCAGATCTTCTGCGACCTCGACAGCGCCTATCTGGCGGAGCATCCGCTCAACATCTCCGGGACGTTCAACTTCTGGGCACAGGTGACCACGGAGGTCACCGAGGAGCAGGAGGTGACCTACGACTTCGGGGATGTCTCCACGACGGTCATCGTCACTCCTGGCGCGTGCCCGGACTGCGTGTTCGAGGGCACCGAGAACAGCAAGCGCGGCACCTACGACCGCGACACCGACACCATCACGTGGGTGGTCGGGGTCGAGGCTCCGGCGACCGGCATGGCCGGCGGTGAGACGGTGACGGTGGTCGACACCCCGGGTCCGGGGCAGGAGATCCTTCCCGGCACGTTCGTCCGGCACACGAACGAGACGGGCGTGCAGCCCGACGGGGAGACGGGCCCCATCGGGTGGCAGCCCAAGCCCACGGCGGACTACACGGTCTCGGCCGACAACGCCACCGTAACGTTCGTGAGCGAGCCCGGGTACTTCTACCGGGTGGTGTACCAGACCCGCATCATCGACGGGGGTGCGGCGCAGAACTACACCAACGCCGCCGAGATCACGGTCACGGGCCAGGGCAGCGAAACGGTGTCGGACGAGGTCGAGCGCTTCGACGGCGGCGGCACCGGAGGCGGCGACCAGGTCGGCCGATTCTCGATCACGAAGGACGTGCTGTGGCCGGGCGACCCGATTCCCGAACTCGCCTTCGAGGGGTCGTTCACGGCGACGGCGCCGGGCGGCGCCGTGACCACCGGCGAGTTCACCGTCCAGGACGGGGTCACGTGGACCAGCGAGCCCTACCTCGCCGGATCCATCATCCACCTCGAGGAGTTCGCTCCGACCGAGCCGGCATCGTTCGACTGGGGGACCCCGGTGTTCTCGGCTAACGACTTCCCGGTGTCCGCCAGCAGTGTCGTGTCGGTGACCCTGACCAACGAGGCGACCCTCGCGACCGGTGTCTTCTCCGCGGCCAAGGCGCTCGAGGGCGACGCGGCCGGCATGGTCCCCGAGGACGCCACGTTCACGCTGAGCTACGACTATCCGGCTGGGCCGGGCTTCCCCGCGGGCAGCGGCACGCTGACTCTGCCGGCGGACGGCACCGTGGTGCAGTCCCAGCCGCTCCCGGTCGGTGCGGTCCTCACGCTCGCGGAGCTCGCTCCCGACGATGTGACGGGCGCCGTCTGGGGCACACCGGTGCTGTCGAGCCAGACCGTCACGATCGGGCGGGACACGGTCGTGGAGGTCACCGTCACGAACACGCTGACCGCCTACCCGCCGGTTGAGCCGACTCCGCCGGTCGAGCCGACGCCGCCGGTCGAGCCGACACCCCCGCCGGTCGAGCCGACGCCGCCCGCCCTTGCGACGACGGGCTCCGACTTCGCGGCCCTCCCCGTGGCGGGCATGGCCCTCCTGCTCACGATCGCGGGCGGCATCCTGCTGCGGCGGTCACGCGTGCGCAGCCAGGACTGAGCCCGGCCGGCCCGGTCCTCCCCGGGTTTGGGGCGTGACCAGTCCGTTGGGGCGCGCGAAACGCGCCCCAACGGACGAAAGGCGCCCCAAATCCGGGGTTCAGCGTCCCCGGATGAGGTCGGCCGCGACCTCGCCGATGACGATCGCCGGAGCGTTGGTGTGGCCGCGGATGACCGTGGGCATGACGGATGCGTCGGCCACGCGCAGGCCGTTGACTCCACGGACCCTCAACTCGGGGTCGACCGGGGCAGCGGCATCCGTTCCCATTCGCGCGGTCCCCACCGGGTGGTAGAGCGTGTGCGAATAGCGGCGCAGCGAGAGCTCGGCGCGCTCGGTGGCCGAGAGCCGCTCACCGCCCGCGGGCTGGATCCAGCCGCCGGTGGTGACGGCGCGCAGCGCGTCGGTCGCGATGAGCCGCTCGCATTCGGCGAGGCCCGCGAGCATCGTCGCCTCGTCGATGCCGTCGGGGTCGGTGAGGTAGCCGGGGTCGATCACGGCCTTCGCCGCCGGATCGGCCGAGGCCAGCCGGATCGTGCCGCGACTCCTCGGGCGCAGCAGGATGGCGCCGACCGTGATGCCTTCCGCGGGCGTCGGCACGAGCCCTTCGCCGACGTACGGCACGGGCGCGAAGATGATCTCGATGTCGGGGAGGGCGTCGGGAACGGCCGCGCGATCGGCGACGGCGGTGCGCACGAATCCGCAGGCCTCCCCCACGTTCGAGGTCAGCATGCCGCGCCGCGTCGTGAGATACCGTGCGAGCTCGCCGATGCGCTCGGCGCGATAGAGCGTGCCGCCCCGTGCTTCGGGCGCCAGGCCCGCCACGAGGTGGTCCTGCAGGTTCTCGCCGACCCCGGGCGCGTCCACGAGCACCGGGATCCCGTGCTCGACCAGGTGGCCCGCGGGTCCGATGCCGCTGAGCATGAGCAGCTGCGGGGTGTTGATCGCGCCGCCCGACAGGATCACCTCGCGCCGCGCCGTCGCGTGACGGGTCACCCCGTCGAGGTCGACGTACACGCCCGTCGCGCGCGGGCCGCCGTCCTCGTGCGCGAAGGTGACGCGGTGCACCAGCGCGTTCGTCACGACCCGCAGGTTGCGTCGGCGGCGCGCCGGCTTCAGATACGCGTCGGCGGTCGAGGCGCGCGCACCGCGGTGCTGCGACACCATGGTCTGGCTGAAGCCCTGAGCGGCCGCGAGATTGGCGGGAGTGACCGGATGCCCCGCCTCGCGCGCTGCGGCGAGGAATGCCGCCGTGTGGGGTCGGGGATCCCGCTGGTGCTCGACGGACTGGGCGCCCGCCGAACCCTGGGTGTCGTCGACCGGGTCCTGCGTGCGCTCGACCCGGCGGAAGTAGGGGAGCAGGGACGTCCACGACCAGGCCGGGCCTGCGGCATCCGCCCACTCGTCGTAGTCGGCGGCGAAGCCCCGGACCCACATCATGGCGTTCAGCGACGAGGATCCGCCCAGGGTCTTCCCGCGCGGCCAGAACACGGTGCGGCCCTCGAGGCGCACCTGGGGCACGGTGTCGTAGCCCCAGTCGAATCGGCCGCGGAAGAGCTTCGAGAAGGCGGCGGGAACGTGCAGTTCGAGCGCCGTGTCGGGCCCGCCGGCCTCGAGCAGCAGCACCGACGTCGATGGATCCTCGCTCAGGCGCGCGGCCAGCGCCGCACCCGCCGAGCCGGCTCCCACGACGATGTAGTCGGCGACGAGATCGGCGGACCCGCGCGGGCTCATGCCCGGAACGCCTGCACCAGGGTGGCCGCGAGCCGGGCGAAGTTCCCGTCCATGCGGAACCGTGTGAACCCTTCGCTGACCGCCGCTCCCGTTCGCGAGCCGACGAACCACGGCGGCTTCGGAAGCACCGAGAACGAGCGCCCGCCGGAGCGGCTCAGCGCCGTGGGCTCGAGCGAGCGCGGGAACGGACGGAAGGGACCGCGGGTGACCGCCCGCTCGATGCCGTCGAGCAGGAGGGCGTTGTGCACCACGCCGATGCCGCTCTGCACGTCCTGCAGGGTCGCCCCCGGGAATCCGCCCCACGGGAGGGTGGGCGTCAGGAACCCGAACGCTGTCCACGAGTTGATCGACACCGTGCCGTAGCGCAGGTCGGCGACGGCCCGCTCGAAGCCGTCGCCGAGGGCCGCCTGGGTGACCGGATCGATCAGCAGGTTGGCGCCCAGGGTGCCGACGAGCTCGTCGTTGGCGTGGGCGACGGCGCGGTCGAGGAACTCCTGCCCGTTCCCGGCGAGGGAGACCACGCCCAGCACCGGTGCGAAGTACTCGGTGGTCTCGAGCGCCGTCGCCGGTGCGCCCGGCCCGGCCTCGATCAGCGCGCGCGTGCCGTCGCCGTACCACGTCGCCTCGGGATAGTCGGATGCCGCGGCCGCGAGCTTCTCGTCGGCGCGGGGATACCAGACCGGCCGTGCGGGGGCGGCGTCGAGAGCCGTGCGCAGCGCCGCGAGGAACGCCTCGCGCTGCGGCCAGTCGGCGCTCAGCAGCACGACCTGCCCCGCGATGCAGTTGTGACCGGCGTTCTGGAGCCGCATCGTCGCCACGTGCTCGGCCTGGAAGGCGAGGTCGGCCCCGCTCCACTCGCCCGGCACGATGATGATCGGCGACACCCCGCCGAGCTCGGCCGTGATGGGCTTCTTGAGCTTGGGCCGGTCCTCCCGCCGCCGCCGCGTCGTCGCCGCCGCGCCCGGGCCGGAGGAGGCGCCCCACACGATCGCGTCGAACGTCGACGTCGCGCCGGTGATGTGCACGTGGGCGATGCCCCGGTGCTCCGCGAGGTAGGCGCCGACGTCGCCGCCGCCGCGCACGATCCGCAGGAACCCGGGCTCGATCAGCGGAGCCAGGGCGCGCTCGAACACGGGCACGACGGCATCCTGGGTCGGGTTGACCTTGAGGATCACCACGCGGTTGTGGGCGATCAGCTCGTACACGACGTCGAGCACGGGGATCGAGGTGACGTTGCCGGCTCCGAGCACGAGGCCGACGCCGCCCGGCTCGGTCGGCGTGAGCTGGGCGAGTCCTGCCGTGCGCCGCGCCTCGGACGCGGTCACGCCGGGCTCGAACCACACCTCGCCGGTGTATCCCGAGAGCAGCACGCTGTCCACCGCGTGCAGCGGGAACACGTGTGCGCGCAGGCGGCCGCCGGGTGCGGCATCCGTCTTCACGCCCTGGAGCGGACTGCCGCCCTTCGCGAGCGTCGCGACCGAGTCCCGGTACGCATCGAGCGCGACGAGGGTCGCATAGGGCCCGGAGAGCCACTCCTCGCCGCGGAGCGGATGCCCCGGCTCGAGGCCCTTCGAGGTCGCGGCGACGTCGGCCCACTCCTCGGCGACGAGGGCGACCGACGTCCGCACGCGCCCGAGCAGGCGGGCCCGCTGGTCGAGCGTGAGGTGCGACCAGGCGCGGGCGCCCGTCGCGAGCTCGGCGATCGCCGCGTCGAGCGCGGCGGTCTCCTCGACGGGCAGCGCGGACGAGCGGGTGGGAGTCTTCACCGGGGCGGCCTGGGGCACGAGCGCTCTCCTTCGGGCGGGTTTGACAGTCTACGTCGACGCGCTGGCACGCGATCTCAGGCAGGCTGCGACTCGATGTCGCCCCGGCGGAGCGGGTACCGGCGTAAGGTCAGCAGGCTCAGAGCGATCAGCACCGCCGGGGCGAGGCTGAAGCTCACGACGATGCCCGTGATGGCGGCATCCGGCTGCACCACCGTCTCGCCGGCGGTCGATGAGACGTACCCGGTGACGGCGAGGATGACCGACAGCGCGGTCGCGCCGAGCGCGAACCCGACCGTCTCTCCGGCGGTCCACACCCCGCTGAACGCGCCCGCTCGGCCGGGACCGTGGGTGCGCTCATCGTGCGAGATGACGTCGGGGAGCATCGCCATCGGCAGCGACTGCATGCCCGCGTACGCGATGCCCGCGACGGCGACGGGGGCGTAGATCCACTCGCCCGGCACCCACAGCATGCCCAGGATCGTGAGGGCGGCTGCGCCGAACACCACGCTGGCGATCGCGAAGGCCCGCTCCTTTCCGATGCGCCGGGCGACGGCGCCCCAGGCGGGTGCCGCGAAGAGCGCCGGAGCGATGAGGGCGACGAAGAGCAGCTCGACAGCGGCCTCGGACTGCAGCACCCAGGTGGCGACGTACTGCGCTCCGGCCAGCATGAGCCCGGTGGCGAGCGCCTGCAGCACGAAGGTCGACAAGAGCGCCCGGAAGGGCGCGCTGCGCCGCAGCGACCGGATGCCTTCGCTGAAGTGCTCCCGGATCGCCGGGGCCGCGGCATCCGGTGCTTCTCCTGGGGTGTCGACGCGATTCGCGGCCGCGGCGCGTCGGGCGACGCTGGTCGCGACGAGCATCCCGAGGCCGATCACGATGCCCGCGACCACGCCCATCACGAGGTAGCCGGTCACGGGATCGTCGGTGGTGCGCCGCAGCGCCGGGCCGCCGGCGCCGAAGAGCAGGATCGCCAGCGTCAGGACGACGACCCGCCAGGTCAGCAGGCGGGTTCGCTCGTCGTAGTCGGGCGTGAGCTCGGCGGGCAGCGCGATGTAGGGCACCTGGAACAGGCTGAACGCCGTCGCCGTCAGCGTGAAGGCGACGAGCACCCAGATCGCCGCGACGACCGGACCGACCGCCGGCGGCACCGCGAACGTCAGAGCGAACAGCAGCGGCAGGCTGAGGGCCCCGACGAGCATGAGACGCCGCCGCGAGCCGTTGCGCGCGAGATCGCGGTCGGTCAGTGCGCCGATGACGGGGTCGACCACGACGTCCCACACTTTGGCGAGCGTGATGACCAGACCCGCGGCGAGCGCAGCGACCCCGAGCGAGTCGGTGAGGTAGTACGTCAGCACGAGGCCCGGAAGCGTGGCGAATCCGCCCGTGCCGAGGGATCCGGTGGCGTAGCGGGCGATGGTGCCGCGGGACAGGCGCGTGCGCACGGCGGAGGATTCGGATGCCGCCGCCGCGCCGGCGCCGGGAGCGTCGGTGCTCATCGCGCCAGTGTAGGGCCGGGCGCGGCATCCCACCCCGCCCGGCGCGGGCTCGCGCACGTCGAGATCGGGGATTCCCGTCGAGACCCCGGGCACCGCCCCCGGTCTCGACCGGAATCCCGGGACTCGGCGATCGACGTCGGCCGTCGGCGGCGGAGCAGCCCGCCCCGGCGGCTCAGGACTCGGCGCGGACCGCGGCCTCGACGGAACGCAGGCCCGTGAGCGTCTCGGCGAAGCTCGTCGAGAGGGGCGAGAGCCCGATCCGCAGCCCGCCGGGGTCGCGGTAGTCGGGGATGACGTCCTCCTGCCACAGGCGAGCGGTGACGGCCCGCATCACCGGATGGGACAGCGTCACGTGCCCGCCGCGGGAGGCGGCATCCCGCGGCGAGGCTACCTCGACCCCGAGCGGCGCGAGCAGCGCATCGGACACCCGGACGGCGAAGTCGGTCAGCGCGAGGGACTTCTGCCGGATGGCGTCCATCCCGGCCTCCTCGATGAGGGCGAGGGTGTCCTGCATCGCGAGCATCCCGACGATCGGCGGCGTGCCCGACAGGAACCGCCGCATCCCCGCGGCCGGACGGTAGTCCGGTCCCATCGCGAACACGTCCGCCGTTCCCATCCATCCCTGGATCGGCTGAGCGAGCGCGTCCTGGTGCCGGGCGGCGACGTAGGCGAACGCCGGTGATCCGGGACCGCCGTTGAGGTACTTGTAGGTGCATCCGACCGCGAGGTCGAAGCCCCACTCGTCGGCGCGGATGGGCACCGATCCCGCCGAGTGGCACAGGTCCCACACGACGAGCGCGCCGGCGTCGTGCGCGATGGCGGTCATGGCCGCGGCATCGGCCAGATACCCCGACCGGTAGGCGACCTGGCTCAGCAGCACGACCGCGGTGGACGGCCCGACGGCGGCGCGCAGCGCGTCGGCGGTGACGCCCGCCGAGAGGTCCACGTCGATCCACCGCACGCGCCCGCCGCGCTCGCGGGCGATGCCGTCGACCAGGTAGCGGTCGGTGGGGAAGTTGTCGCGGTCGACCACGATCTCCACCCGCGCGGGATCGGCGTCGTGCTGCGCATCGAACGCGGCCCGAACGAGCTTGTAGAGCAGCACAGTCGTCGAGTCGCCGACGACCGTCTGCCCGGGAGCGGCGCCGATCACGGCCCGGCCGATCGTGTCGCCGATCTCGAAGGGCAGCTCCATCCACGACTCGTCCCAGCCGCGGATGAGGCGTCCGCCCCATTCGTCCGTCGCGAAGCGCGCGAGGCGCTCGACGCTCGCGCGCGGCGGGCGTCCGAGGGAGTTGCCGTCGAAGTACACCAGCCGCGTCTCCGACCCGACGAACGCGTCGCGCTGGTGACGCAGCGGATCGGCCGCGTCGAGGGCGGATGCCTCGGCGTCGAGATCCGCCGCGATCGAGGCCTGCGGGTCAGTGGTCGTCATGGATGAGCTCCTCGGACGGGACGACGGTGGCGCCGCTCAGCCACCCGGCGACATCGTCGAGCGAGCGGGGAGTCGGGCCGGGGACGAAGGTGGCGACCCCCGAGACCGGCGCCGCGGGCCAGGGATCGCTCAGCGCGTCGACGAGCGCCGCGCCGCGCACCCCGGCCACGTCGAGCGCGGTCAGCTCGCCCGCCAGCACACCGACCGGGCGGTCGCCGTTGCCCAGGTCGGTCCCGTACAGCACCGACCCGCCCGCGGCCGCGAAGGCGGCGAGGTTCGCCGACCCGGTGCGCGCGGCTGCGGGGTCGGCGGCGTGGATGTCGAGCGTCGAGATCCAGCGCTGACCGGATGCCGCGGCCCGGGCGATCAGGGCGGTGTCGAGGGCTTCGCTGAAGGGCGTGTGCGCGAGCACGTCGACCCCGGCGTCGAGGGCGCGCCGGGTCATGCCCTCGCCCTCCACGTGCGCGACCACGGGAAGGCCGTGGACGCGGGCGGCGGCGACGATCGCGTCGAGCATGGCCGCGTCGAACGCGGGGCCCGCCGCCGCGTTGAGGGAGACCTTGATGACGGATGCCCCGAACGACGCCTGCTCGTCGACCGCCGTCGCCGCTCCACCGGGCACGCCCGGGTGGTCCGACGGGTCGGTCACCGGGCGCACGATGGCGTCGGGCGCCCAGCCGCGCCCCGACGGGTAGCCGCCCGCCGGCGTCAGGAACGCCCCGGCGTACGCGACGTGCGGCAGGCCGTCGCCCCGGCGGGCGAGCTCCACCGGATCGCCGCCGAGGTCGACGACTCCGGCGATCCCGCCTTCGGCGAGCCGATGCTCGTCGATGAGGTGCAGGTGCACGTGGTGGTCGACGAACGGCGGCAGCGAGACGCCGGACTCCCCGGTGAGCGCGCGGCGGCACACCCGCGCCGAAGGACCGACGAGGTCCCGCAGTGCGAAGGGGTCGGCGTGCACGTCAGCCGCCGATCTCGGTGCGCACCGCGAAGAGCTCCGGGAAGAACGTGAGCTCCAGGGCGCGCTGCAGGAACGGCACCCCGCTCGACCCGCCGGTGCCCGTCTTGAAGCCGATGATGCGCTCGACGGTCTTCAGATGGCGGAAGCGCCACAGCTGGAAGTTGTCCTCCAGGTCGACGAGCTCCTCGCACGTCTCGTACGCGGCCCAGTGGGCCTGCGGGTCGGCGTAGATCTCGGCGAACAGCGGCACGAGTTCGGGCGTGAAGGTCCACGCGGTCGTGACGTCGCGCTCGAGCACTTCCGCCGGGATCGGGTACCCCGAGCGAGCCAGCATCCTGAGGAACTCGTCGTAGAGGCTGGGCGCCTCGAGTGCCTGCTTCACGAGCGCGTGCGCGGCCGGGTCGGACTCGAACACCCGCAGCATCGCGGCGTTCTTGTTGCCCAGGGTGAACTCGACGGCGCGGTACTGCGCCGACTGGAACCCGCTGGCGTTGCCCAGCACGCCGCGGAACTGCGCGTACTCGGCGGGGGTGAGCGTCGCCAGCACCGACCACTGCTCGGTCAGCGTCTTCTGGATGTGCTTGACCCGCGCGATGCACTTGAGCGCGGGAGCGAGCTGGTCGGTGCGCAGCAGGCGGCACGCGGCGCCGAGCTCGTGCAGCACGAGCTTCAGCCACAGCTCGGTGGTCTGGTGCTGGATGATGAACAGCAGCTCGTCGTGGTGCTCGGGGTCGCTGAGCGGATGCTGCGCCGCCAAGAGCGTGGAGAGCTCGAGGTAGCCGCCGTAGCTCATGCGGTCGGCGAAGTCGGTGACGACCGAGCCCTCGATCGTGCGGGTGTTGCGTTCGACGCCTTCGCTCACGCAACGAAGCCTAACGAGAGCGGATGCCGCTTCGTCAGGGCCTGCGACCCGTTCGGCGTCGAGGCGTCAGATGAGGGACAGCTCGCGGAGCTTGGCCTCGACGTCGTCGTTGGACGGCTCGACGTGGTGCGAGGCATCCGGGTACACGACGACCGGGATGTTCGTGCGCCCCGAGATCTCGCGCGCGACGTCGGCGGCGGACGGGTCGGCGACGAGGTCCACGTAGGTGTACTGGATGCCGAGCGAGTCCAGCTGACGCTTCGTGCGGACGCAGTCGCGGCACCAGTCGGCGCCGAACATCGTGATCGTGGAGGGGGAGGTCATGCTTCCATTCTCCCGGATGGAACCTGGGGAGGGGCCGGGCGTCGCCCGTGACGAGTTCGCGCGCGAGGCGTGCCGTGCGACGATGGGAGGCAGTGCAGCTGTCGATCATCGTCCCCACCTTCAACGAGGCTCCCAACGTCGCGGAGCTGGTCCGTCGCGTCACCGCGGCGGTCGAAGGCATCGACGCCGAGATCCTCTTCGTGGACGACAGCACCGACCACACCCCCGACGTGATCCGCGAGGTCGCGGCATCCGCTTCGCTTCCCGTCACGCTCGTGCACCGGTCGTCGCGCGCGGGCGGGCTGGGCAGCGCGGTGGTCGAGGGGTTCGCGCTCGCCGAGTCCGACACGTGCCTCGTGATCGACGGGGACCTGCAGCATCCGCCCGAGGAGATCCCCGCCCTGTTCGAGCGGTTCCAGCGCGGCGACGCCGATGTGGTGATCGCCTCGCGCTACGTGGGCGGCGGCACGGCGACGGGGCTGGCCGACCGCACCCGCGTGCTGGTGTCGAAGGTCGCCACCGCGCTCACGCGGGCGATGTTCCCGATCCGGCTGCGCGATGTGAGCGATCCGATGACGGGGTTCTTCCTCGTCGACCGCCGGGCGATCGAGGCGGACACGCTGCGGCCGCGCGGCTTCAAGATCCTGCTCGAGATCCTCGCGCGCAAGAATCTGCGCATCGCCGAGGTGCCGTTCGACTTCGCCGACCGGCACGCCGGCGAGTCGAAGGCCTCGGTGCGTCAGGGCCTGCACTTCGTCGCGCAGCTCACCGCCCTCCGCTTCGGCAAGATGTCGCTGTTCGCGGTCATCGGCGGCTTCGGCGCGGTCGTGAATCTGGCGATCGTGTGGGCGCTCACCGCGATGGGCGTGGACTACATCGTCGCGGCCGTCATCGCCGCCGAGACGACGATCATCGGCAACTTCCTGCTGCTCGAGCACTTCGTGTTCCACGACATGCGCGCCGCCGCGTCCACGGGGTGGGTGCGGTTCGCGAAGTCGTTCGGCTTCAACAACGCCGAGGCGCTCATCCGCATCCCGATCATGGCGCTGCTCGTCGAGACCTGGCACATCTCCGCGGTCCTCGCGACCGGTCTCACGCTCGTCGTGGCCTTCTTCGTGCGGTTCGTGTTCCACTCGCTCGTGGTCTACGCCCCTCGTCGTGCGGGCGTCGAA
>NZ_JAYRDE010000049.1:0-4136 GCF_041909575.1 Microbacterium sp.
CTCGCCCCCGACGACGCCGAGCCCGAGTCCGAGGGCGAGCAGCACGACCGACGTGACGACGGCGAGGATGCCTCGCCGTGTCGCCATCGTCATTGGACTAAGTTACCCCGCCCCGACCAGTGGTTTTGACGCGGTCGGCGCGCCTCGAAACGTGTTCGGCGAGATACTCCTGCGGGTCAGCTGCTCTTGCGCATCGCCCGGATGCCGGCCCACAGGCCGAGGGCGGCGAGCACGAGGGCGGCGATCCAGCCCCACAGCACCTCGATGGCGCCGAGGTCGCCGGCGAACAGCGCGCGCTCGGCCTGCACGACCCAGTTGACCGGGTTCACGGCAGCGACCGCACGCATCCAGGCGGGCCCGTCGTCGAGCGGGAGCAGCATCCCCGACAGGATCAGCAGCGGGAAGATCAGCGTCTGCTGCACGCCCCAGAAGAGCCACTCCCGGTCCTTCGTCTTGAGGGCGAGCGTGTACGAGAGGGATCCGAGCCCGACGCCGAAGACGGCCAGCAGCGCCAGCCCGATCACGAGCCCCGGGACGTTGATCGTGAACCCGAACGGCCAGGCGATGAGCACGATGAGGAGGGCCTGCACCACGATCGGCGCGACCTCCTTGAGGGCGCGGCCGACCAGCAGCGACGACCGGGCGAGCGGGGCGACGAGGGTGCGCTCGTGCGAGCCCGTCATCATCTCGTATTGGAGGTTCGACCCCGTCGCGCCGGTGCCGAACAGCACGATCATCACGAGCACGCCGGGCACGAACCACTGCAGGGTCTCCCCCACGGGCTGCCCCGACGAGCCGATCAGGAGCGGCGCGAACAGACCCAGGAAGACCAGCGGCTGCACCAGGCTGAAGATCAGCGTGAACGGATCGCGCATCACCGGCTTCAGCTCGCGCGTGAGCACATTCCAGGTGTCGCGGGCGGGGTTGGCGCGCACGGCGGTGTCGCCGCGCGCCTCGGTCTGCTCGATGGTCATCGTTCGGCTCCTTCCATGACGGATGCCTCGGCCGAGGCATCCGCTTTCTCCTCTGTCTCGTCATCCGACGGCTCGCCCTCGCCGGCCTCGCGCAGGGTGCGTCCGGTGAGCGCGAGGAACACGTCGTCGAGCGTCGGCGGCACGCCCGTCGCGCGCTGCGCCTGGATGCCCGCGGCATCGAGAGCCCGGACCGCCGCCGGCAGCAGGGCGTCTCCGGCGGGGGCGGTCAGGGTGACGGATGCCGCGTCCTGACGCACCTCGCGGTCGGTGAGGCTCTGCACGGCGGCGACGGCGGCTGCGGCATCCGCTTCCGTCGCGAAGCCGAGGGTGAGCAGGTCGCCCGCCAGGTTCGCCTTGAGCCGGGTGGCGGTGTCGTCGGCGATGACCCGGCCTTTGTCCATCACCATGACGCGCTCGGCGTAGCGGTCGGCCTCTTCGAGGTAGTGGGTGGTGAGGAAGACCGTCGTGCCGTACTTCGTGCGCAGGTCCAGGATGTGCTGCCACAGGTTGGCGCGGCTCTGGGGGTCCAGTCCGGTGGAGGGCTCGTCGAGGAAGATGAGCGGTGGCGCGTGCATCAGTCCGAGTGCGACGTCGAGCCGGCGCTTCTGGCCGCCCGACAGCTGCTGCACGGAGCGGTTCGCGAACCCTGCCAGGTCCAGCGACTCGATGAGCTCGTCGGCGCGCGTGCGTGCCGCGGCCTTCGACATCCCGTAGAACGCGCCCTGGCTGAGCAGCTCATCGCGGGCGCGCTGGGCGAAGCTCCCGCTGGTGAGCTGCCCGACGTACCCGATGCGGGCGCGCACGTCGGCGGGGCGTCGCAGAATGTCGAAGCCGACGACGCGGGCCGTGCCCGAGGTCGGCGGGATGAGGGTGGTGAGCATGCGCAGACTGGTCGACTTGCCTGCCCCGTTGGGCCCCAGGAACGCCACGAGCTCTCCGCGGGCGACCTGGAACGTGAGGTCGGTGACCGCCTCGACGGTCTTCTTCTTGACGGTGAAGCGCTTGGTGAGACCCTGCGCTTCGATGATCGGTTCGTTCGACATGCCGCAAGGGTAGAAGTCATTGCGGACAGATACGGTCCGCAATGTGTGAAAATCTTGACTCATGTCCGATACGACCACCCGAGCGCTCTCGCTGCTCAACCTGCTGCAGACCCACCGGCACTGGCCGGGGTCGGAGCTCGCCGACCGGCTCGGCGTGACGGAGCGCACGGTGCGGCGCGACGTCGAGCGGCTGCGCGAACTGGGCTACCGCATCGAGTCGATCTCCGGCGCCGCGGGCGGGTACCGGCTCGAGGCGGGGAGCGCCGTGCCTCCGCTGCTCCTCACCGACGAAGAGGCCGTGGCCATGGCGATCGGCCTGCGGGTCGCGGCATCCCAGCGTCTCGTCAGTGGTCCCGAGACGACGATCACGGCGCTCGCGAAGCTCGAGCAGGTGCTTCCCGCGCCGCTGCGCCGTCGCGTCAATGCGCTCGCCGAGACCGTGCAGCCGGCGGGGCTCAACGCCGGTGCGGCCGTGTCGAGCGAGGTGCTCGGCGAACTCGCGCTCGCGTGCCGCGACCACGAGCGCGTGCGGTTCACCTACACCGCGGCGTCCGGCGAGGTCACCGTGCGGCGCGTCGAGCCGCACGCCCTCGCTCCCGCCGACCGGCACTGGTACCTGCTGTGCTGGGACATCGACAAGGCCGACTGGCGCACGTTCCGCGTCGACCGGCTCACCGGCGTCGAGCACACGCGCGTGCTGTTCGAACCGCGGCCTCTCACGCCGGAGCAGATCGAGGAGTTCATCTTCGTCGCGCGCTCGTGGGTGCGCCAGGCGGTGGAGGCGGATGCCGTGATGGACCTCCCCCTCGACGACATGCGCGCGATCTTCGGTCAGTGGGGGCAGGGCGCGACCGACGAGGGCGACGGCCGCACTCGCTGGCCCGTCGGCGGGGCGGACTTCCGCGAGACGATGTACGGCCTCACCTGGATCCCGGCGGGCGTGGAGTACACGACCGACCTCGCCTCGCCGGCGCGCGAGGAGCTGCGCGAGGTGCTGGAGCGGATGCTGCGGGCGCTCGACGCTCCCCCGCCGCCGGTCGCTGCCGACCGCGCGGCGGCCAGAGACCGTCAGCTGCCGGTGTGAGCGGTTGGCCGCCGGTCACACGCCGCTGCTAGGCTCACGCGCATGTTCGCGCTCCGGGGGGCACGCGCGGCTGCCGCGGCGGTCGCCGTCTTCGCACTCGTCTTCGCCGCAGGCCCGGCCGCCGCTCTTCCCGCAGACCAGTTCGGCGTCTACCCGACCTGGAGCGTGGCCGGTTCGTCGGGCGTCTTCACCGCGACGCCGTCCTTTCCGGCGTCGGCCGGCTTCCCCGACACGACGGTCACCTCGTCCGCGACATCCGTGCAGACCTTCTCGGGTGCGAGCAGCTACTACAACGCGACGAGCGCCTTCGGCACCGAATTCGGCACGAGCCGCAACCAGCCGTACCTGAACATCACGACGGCCGCGAGCCAGGCGCCGTCGATCACGAACCTCGACTTCGCCGCGCCGCCGCCCGCGGGATGGGGCTTCGCATTGGGCGACATCGACGCGGACTGGGTCTTCGTGAGGGCATGGGCGGATGCCGCGCGCACCGTTCCGCTGAGCATCGACGAGCTCGGCTTCCAGTCAGCCGGGAACTCCTGCCTGGGATCGCCTCGTCCGAGCGCGTGCAGCACGCCGGGCCTGCTGTTCGAGCCGCCCGTGTGGGTCACGGCGCCCGAGACCTTCGACGGAGTGAACTACGTTCCCGGCACGCTGCGCGGCAGCACGCTGCGCTCGGCGACGGTGACGACACTCGACTCGGCAGGAGCGTACGGCTGGTTCCGCCCGACAGTGCCGCTACGCAGCATCGAGCTGATGTTCGGCCCGCGCGACGGGTTCCCGACCTACAGCCTCACGCTCGCCGCGCCGGCGCCGAAGGCCACGATCACCGGCACGATCACAGGCGCCGAGGGCGCCCCCGTCCCGCCCGGCACCGAGATCGCGCTGCTCGACGGTGACGGGGCTCCGGTGCTCGACCTGGTCGGTGCGCCCGTCACAGCGCCCGTCGAGCCGGACGGGACGTACGCGATCGAGACCGAGCAGCGCGAGACGTACCTGCTCGACCCCGTGGTTCCGCCCGGCTATGTCGATCCG
>NZ_JAYRDE010000049.1:4146-21378 GCF_041909575.1 Microbacterium sp.
GGTCGTCGCGCCGGTCGTGGCGCCGTCGCCGTCGGTGCCGCCCGTCGATGAGACCCCGCCGGGCGAGGTCGCCGGCGAGGCGCCCGAAGACGAGCTCGCCGCCTCGGGTGGCGCTTGGCCGGGGCTGCTCCTGATGGCGGCCGTCGGTCTCGTGGTCGCCGGCGCGACGATCGCGGGCCTCGGCGCGAGCCGCCGCCGTTCGGCATAGCCGCAGCCCCGCGATACGGTCATCGCATGAGCGAAGCGGCCCGCGACACCCTTGCCCGCGTCGAGCGCGAGGAGGCCGAGCTGGTCCTCCCCCGATTCGATCTGTCGGATGCCTGGACCCTGGGTTCCCGGATGCGCGAGGCCGCGGCATCCGCTCGCCTGCCGATCGTGATCGGCATCACGCTCGGGGAGGCCCGCGTCTTCCACACGGCACTCCCCGGCTCGAGCGCCGACAACGACGGCTGGCTCGAGCGGAAGACGCGCGTCGCCCGCCGGTATGGACGCTCGTCCTACGGGGTCGGGCTGTCGTTCCGCGCCGTCGGTAAGGACTTCGACGGCGACGCCCGGCTCGACCCGGTGCTCTATGCCGCGCACGGCGGTGTGTTCCCGATCACGATCGAGGGTGTCGGCGTCGTTGGCACTGTCGGGGTCTCGGGGCTCCCCCAGGCCGACGATCACGCCTTCGTGGTCGAGCACCTCCGCGCGCTTCCCGCGGAGTGGGGCTGACGCGCGGAGGGCACATCCGGACTCACAGCGAAACCCCGGTTAACGATCCATCACCCCGAGCCCGAACGGGTCTAGCGTTACCTCATCGCGGCGATCCGGGCGGTCCCGGGCACCGGCTCATATCCGAGTGCGTTGCGGGTTCGACTCCCGCCGTCGCGTCCACGTTTGACGGGCTGCGACACGGCGCTACGGCTCGCGGCGCAGGAACGGGATGAGCGACGCGACCAGCGCGTCGGGCGCCTCCTCGGCGACGTGATGTCCTGAATCGATCCCGTGCCCGCTGACGGTATCGGCCCAGTCCCGCCAGATCGCCACGGGGTCGCCGTACAGATCCTCGAGGTCGTCGCGCAGCGACCACAGCACCAGGACGGGCATCCTGAGCCGTCGTCCGTTCGCTCGATCCTGCTCTTCGTGCTGCCGGTCGACGGTGAGCCCCGCGCGGTAGTCCTCGAGCATCGCGCGCACGACGTCGGGGTTGCGCATCGCCTCGCGCCACTCCGCGTGGTTCTCGGCCCCCATCGTGCGTGCATCGCCGGCGTACCAGCCGTCCGGGTCGGCGTTGATGACGCGTTCGGGCACCTCGGGCTGGGCGTAGAAGAACCAGTGCCACCACGCCGTCGCGAACCGGGCATCGGCGCGATGCAGGTGCTCGCTGATGGGGATGCAGTCCATCAGAACCGCTCGCTCGACACGCTCCTCGTGGTCGAGCGCGAGGCGGAATCCGACGTAGCTCCCGCGATCGTGGCCGACCACTGCGAATCGGTCATGGCACAGCGCATCCATGACGCGGACCATGTCGCCGGCAACGGCTCGCTTCGAATGTGCGCTGTGATCTGCGGTCGGTGCGGGGCCATGGGACTTCCCGTAGCCCCGAAGGTCCGGCACGACGACCGTGAAGCCGGCGTCGACGAGCGCCGGCGCGACGGCATGCCACGTGGACCCGGTGCGGGGATGACCGTGCAGGAGCAGCACGGCAGGTCCCTCCCCCGCGTGGCGCACGTGGACGTGAGCGGGGCCGACGTCGATGTCGTCGATCGTGAATCCCTCGAACACCCGACCAGCATGCCCCACCCCGCACGCCAGGCGCATTACGCCGTCGCAGAAGAAGAGTCAAGGCCCTCAGAGAGCCGCCGCACCTCGTCATATTTTCTCGCCACCACCCACTTCGACCCCCTGGGTGGAGGAGGTAGGTCATGCGCACTTCGACCCGGACCCTTGCCGTCGTGTGCGGCACCGCGGCCGTCGGCTTCGCACTCTCCGCCTGCGCGGTCGGCACCGGCGGCGCCGGCGATTCGGATGCCACGTACGACTCCGGCGCCGAGCTGAGCGGCGAGCTGGCGGTGATGGGATTCTCCGGCGTGGACGAGGTCGCCACGACACGCGTCGAGTTCGCCGAAGAGCAGCTGGGAGACGTCGACGTCGCCCTCGCCGAAGGTGACCTCGACCTCCAGCAGTTCCTCTCGGCCGTCGCGACCGGCTCGCCGCCGGACATCGTCTACGCGTCCCGCGACCAGATCGGATCCCTCGCCGCACGCGGCGCCGTGGTCGCGCTCGACGACTGCATCGAAGGCGAGGGCATCCCGGTCGACGAGTTCGTCCCCGCGGCGATCGAGCAGGTGACCCTCGACGGCGTCGTCTACGGCATCCCGGAGTTCAACACCGTGCAGCTGACCATGGCCAACGCCGAGCTGCTCTCGGCAGCGGGACTCGCGATCGACGATGTCAACGGATCGGACTGGGAGGCGATGTCGGCTGCCGCCGAAGCGCTCTTCGTCGAGTCGGGGGGCGACCTCGAGGTGATCGGCGTGGACAGCAAGCTGCCCGAATTCCTGCCTCTGTGGGCCAAGGCGAACGGCGCGGATCTCATCTCCGAGGACGGCCGCACCGCCCAGCTCGATGACCCTGCGGTCGTGGAGGCGTTGACCTGGGCCGTGTCGATCTACGACGCCCAGGGCGGATTCAGCGCCGTCAAGGCGTACCGCGACTCGGCGGACTTCTTCGGCGAGGGCAACCAGTTCGCGACGGGCGTCCTCGGCGCCATGCCGATGGAGCAGTGGTACGTCAACGTTCTGAACGACGTGTCACCCGACGCCCCGATGGAGTTCGACACGGTGCGCGCGCGCTCGGGCGAACCTGTCGCGTACGCGTCCGGCTCGGCCTGGGCGATTCCATCGGGCAGCGCCAACCCCGAGGCGGCGTGCCGCTTCGCGCGGGCGATGACCTCCACGGACGCCTGGCAGGCCGCGGCGGAGGCGCGCATCGAGGCGCGGGATGCCGAGGGCAAGCCGTTCACCGGAATCCTCACGGGCAACGCCACGGCCGACGACATGATCCGCGACATGACGACGTCCGGCGGCGAGCCGTGGGACACCGCCGTCGCCAAGATGTACGAGGCCAACGACAGCACGTTCGCCCTGCCGGCCAACCCGGCCGACGCGGAGTTCAAGGCGGCGATGTTCGACGCGGTGAACTCGGTGCTCAACGGCGAGGCGGCGCCTGAGGAGGCGCTCGCCGCAGCCCAGACCGCCGCGCAGGAGGCCCTCGACGCCGGATGGGCCGAACTGGAGGAGGACGGCTGACGTGGCCACGGCGACGACGCCGACGCACGTCGACCCGGCACGCACGCGCGGGCGCCGGCGCGCCCGCCGGCGCTACGTCGGTTCGGCGCTCCTCTTCCTGAGCCCCTGGATCATCGGGTTCCTGGTCTTCACCGCGTGGCCGCTCATCTACAGCGTCTACCTGTCGCTCACCGACTACGACGTGATCAACGATCCCGAGTTCGTCGGTCTCGACAACTATGCCGAGCTCTTCGCCGATCCCAAGATCGCGCTCGCCCTCGGCAACACCCTCTTCTTCACCGCGATACAGGTTCCTCTGTACGTCGTGGTATCGCTTCTGCTCGCGCTCCTGCTCGACCGGGCAGGCCGCAGCTCGGGGTTCTTCCGCACCGTGTTCTTCCTGCCGAAGATGACCCCGCCGGTCGCCGTCGGCATCCTGTTCCTGCTGCTGTTCAACGGTCAGAACGGCCTGTTCAACACGGTGCTGGGCTGGTTCGGGATCGACGGGCCGTCCTGGACGACGGATCCGTCGTGGGTCAAGCCGGGCCTCATCATCATGAGCCTGTGGACGGTGGGGGCATCCGTGATCATCCTGCTCGCGGCGCTGCAGGCTGTGCCCGGGGAGCTGTACGAGTCTGCACGACTGGACGGCGCCGGATTCTGGCGGCAGTCGTGGTCGGTGACCCTGCCGATGATCAGCCCGGCCCTCTTCTTCGTGATCGTCGTCAACACGATCGCCGGGCTGCAGACGTTCGATGAGGCCTATACCGCGTTCTTCGGCGCCGGCAACACGACTTACAGCAACGACGCCGCGCTGTTCTACGTGATCTATCTCTTCCAGCAGGCGTTCCAGTTCCTGCACATGGGCTACGCCTCCGCGATGGCGTGGGTGCTGTTCGCCCTGATCATGGCCGTGACGGTCGTGCAGCTGGTCGTCTCGAGACGGCTGGTCTACTACGAAGGCGAGGACCGCCGATGAGCCGTGTGCTGCCGCCGAGGATCGAAGGAACCCCGCCGACAGGCGACCGCCCCAACGACGCGGCGATGTCGACCGCACGTGTGGATCCCGTCCAGCGCGCCGATCGCAGGGCGAACCGGCGCGGGCGCACCCCGGGATCCCGCCGGGGCGTCCGGATCCTCTCCATCGTCGCGCTGTCGCTCATCGGCGTCGTCTTCGTCTACCCCTTCATCTGGCTGATCAGCGCGTCCTTCAAGCCGCGGGGCGAGGTCTTCGACAACAAGCTGATCCCCGACACCTTCACGTGGGACAACTACGTGACGGTGTGGCAGGAGGCCCCACTCGCGCTGTGGCTGTGGAACACGGTCCTGGTGACGGTGCTGGCCGCGGTGACGGTGACGCTCTCGAGCGCCATGGTGGCGTGGGGCTTCGCGTACTACCGATTCCGGGGACGCAACGTCCTGTTCGGGCTGGTGCTCGCCAGCATGATGCTGCCCGGCGCGGTCACGATGATCCCGACGTTCCTGATCTGGAACTCGCTCGGATTCGTCGGAACCCTCGTGCCGCTGTGGGCGCAGAACATGTTCGCCAGCGCGTTCTACGTCTTCCTCCTGCGCCAGTTCATGCTCGGGCTCCCCCGGGATCTCTTCGACGCCGCCCGCGTGGACGGAGCCTCGCAATGGGCGGTGTTCTGGCGCATCGCGGTCCCGCTGAGCCGCCCGGCACTGGCGGTGACGTTCGTCTTCGAGGTGCAGGCGGTGTGGACGGACCTCATGCGTGCACTCATCTACCTGCGGGACTCGGCCACCTTCACCGTCCCTCGCGGGCTGAAGTCGCTCGTCGACGCGTTCGGCTTCGGCGGCGAGTGGCACTGGGAGATCATCGTCACGGCGAGCGTCATCGCCACGATCCCGATGATCCTCATCTTCTTCTTCGCTCAGAAGCAGATCATCCACGGCATCAGCGCAGGCGGCCTGAAGGGCTGATGGGTGGATGCCGCAGAGCAGCATCGTCGAGGAGGCACGATGACATCAGAGGCGACCGATCGTCGGACGACCCAGGCCGACGCACCTGACGCCGAGCGCGGGGACAAGCCAGACACCCCCGCCGAGATCGAGAAGAGGTCGTGGCGATACATCGCCGCGAAGACCGTGCGGGAGTTCTCCGACGACCAGTGCACGGATCTCGCCGCTGCTCTGACCTACTTCGGCGTCATGTCGTTCTTCCCCGGTCTCGTGGCCGTGTTCTCGCTTCTCGGCATCCTCGGCCAGGGAGACGAAGCCGCCGACACCGTGCTCGGCGTCGTCGAGTCGGTCGCGCCCGGCGACACCGCCGAGGCCCTGCGCGGGCCGATCGAGCAGCTCGCCTCGTCTCCCGCCGCCGGATTCGCGCTGGTCGCCGGCATCCTGCTCGCCCTCTGGTCGGCCTCAGGCTACGTCGGCGCCTTCGGGCGGGCGATGAACCGCATCTACGAGATCGAGGAGGGCCGGCCGTTCTGGAAGCTGCGGCCGATGCAGCTCCTGGTGACGGTGGTCACGGTGATCCTGGTCACCTCGGCCCTGGTGCTGCTTGTCGTCAGCGGCCCGGTCACCGACGCGATCGGCGCGGCGCTCGGACTCGGGGAAACGGTCCGAACCGTCTGGGACATCGCGAAGTGGCCGGTGCTCGCCTTCGTCGTGGTGCTGATCGTCGCGATCCTCTACTACGCGACTCCCAACGCCAAGCAGCCCAAGTTCCGGTGGATCAGCCTGGGTGCGCTGCTGGCGATCCTGGTGCTCGCCCTGGCGACCACCGCCTTCGCGCTGTACGTCGCGAACTTCTCGAACTACGACCGCACCTACGGCTCGCTCGCCGGCATCATCGTCTTCCTGCTCTGGCTGTGGATCGCGAATCTCGCGCTCCTCTTCGGCGCCGAGTTCGACGCCGAGCTCGAGCGCGGACGGCAGCTGCAGGCGGGGATCGCCGCGGAGGAGGAGATTCAGCTCCCGGCCCGCGACACCCGTCGCAGCGACAAGGCTGCTGAGCGCGAGCGCAAGGACATCTCGGAGGGCCGGCGCATCCGGGAGCAGCACGACGACGAGGCGTCCTGAAGCCGCGGTCCAAGCCGCGCCGACCTCAGGACTGGGTCGGGATCATGTACCAGGCGCCGGGTGCGGCCTCTGGGAGGTCGTCGGCGTTCAGGAGGCCCTCTCCTCCGGGAACGAGCGCATCCTTCAGAGTCGCCATGCTCTCCACCGCCGGGTCGTCGAGGAACTCCGGGCGATAGAGGGTGTCGACCGCGGCGAGCGGGGTCATCCACCCGACCGTGATCGTCACGTGCGACGGCTCACCGTCCACCGACAGGATGGGAACTTCGATGACATCGGCGCGGCCCTCGTGGACGAGCGCCAGCCAGTAGTCCAGCACGGCATCGGCGATGGCGTCGCCGGTCAGATACGAGCCGACCGGCGTGATCAGGGTCTTCATTCGCTCTCCTGGGAACCGCGGACGTTCGCTGCCGGGTCCTGGGCAGTGCGACCAGGCTAGGTGCGATCACGCGATGCGACCACCCCCCTTGCCAAATGCGCGTGGGAGTGGGACAGATCCCAGTCTGCGACGAACAAGCGGCGACGAACGATCGCGACGCGCAAGCTAGCGACGGCGGTTCGCGCGCGCAAGCCCCAGACGATCTCCGCACGAGCGCGCTAGAAAGAACCCATGAAGATGCTGATCTATGCCGGCAGCGAATTCATGACGAGCGATGCCGTGGCGGTGGCGCTCCTCCGCTACAGCGAGGCGCTCGCCGAGAGTCAGGAGGCGGCGACCATCGAGCTCCCGATCGTCGAGCCCGGGGGCAGGCTCACGACCGCTGAGTTCCTCGTCGGGCCGGCGAGTCAGATCGTGTCGAAGAACATCGAGACCGATCTCGAGGAGCCCGACGCTCCGGAGGTCGTCGAGCGCCTGCGCGCGATGACTCGACGGCTGCGCCCCGAGGCATCCATCGAATCCGAAGCGCCTTCGGGGAACGGGCGATGGAAGTGGGAGGACTGACGTCGCGTCAGTCCTCCGGCGACAGGCGCTCGGCATCCTTCGCCGGCGGCTCGACGTCGACCTCGTCAGGTATCGGGACGATGGCGATCGGCGTCCCCGGCGTGAGCAGGAGGAACGCCTGACGCGGCGCGCCCTCGCCGTCGTTCACCGACAGCCATGCGGTCCCGCGCGACACGCCGACCTCGATCTCGGAGAGCAGTTCGGCGGGCTCCCGTCCGCCGACACTGTAGTGCTCCCCGCCGTAGATGATGTCAATGCGCTTCATCGTGGGTCTCCGTTCCCGCTGCTTCCGCCGGTTCCGGAACCAGATAGAGCCCTGACGGCGAGTTCGCCGCGTAGACCAGGGCGTCGATCCACGCGATGTTCACGCGCGGCTTCCGGCTGCCGTAGTACTTGTACACCAGCGAGCAGCGCGGGTGGACCCAGACCGTCGTGCGGCCATCGCCGATGCTCGTGTCGTCCTTCCACGTGAAGTAGAACGGCTCGCCTCGCCGCAGCTTCGTGCCGATCACCACCTGAAGGTGTGCGAGCGTGCGGTCGTCGAAGTCCACCTTCACCGTGCCGTCGTAGATGAATTTGCCCATGCCAGCCTCCGAGATCGGGCTCCTGCCTCCGTCGGAGCACACGATCGACGTCGTCCATCATCGCGAACCCGGGAAGCGGGGACAACGCTCTTGACAGAGTCAGGCGCCGCCCTCACAGGACCGAGAGAGGAGTGGTACGTTCACGATCGTGCCCCTCGATCGATCCGCACACGCCGACGACCCGCGCCTGGGCCTCACCCTGAGCGGCGGCGGCGCGTTCGGCGCTGCCCACGTCGGCGTGCTGCAGGTGCTCGAGGAACGGGGCATCCGCCCGGGAATCGTCACCGGCACGAGTTCGGGCGCACTCGTGGGCTCGGCCTATGCCGCGGGACTCGACGGCGCGGCGATCGAGGCGATCGCCCGGCGGTTCCGGTGGAGCCGGATCGCAGCGTGGAGCTTCCAGCCGCGATGGGGCCTGCTGGACACGCGGGTCGTCGCGGAGGCCGTGCGGCGACTGCACGGCGAGGACCCTCGCATCGAAGACCTGCCGCGACGGTTCGGCGCGGTCGCGACCGACCTGCGCACTCGCCAAGCCGTCGTCATCGACCACGGGCCGCTGAGCGCCGCTCTTCGCGCCACGATCGCCGTCCCGGGCCTGCTGCCGCCGGTGCGCCTCGGCGGACGGCTTCTCGCCGACGGCGGGATGGTCGACAACGTTCCCCACTTCGCCGCTCGCAAGCTGGGCGCCGAGCGCGTGATCGTGGTTCACCTGCACGCCAAATGGGAGAACGTGCGCATGATGCGCAGCACGACGAAGCTCTCGGAGCTCATCGCCGATCCGTCCGTGGTGCTGGTGCAGCCCGAGATGGAGCGGATGGCGCAGTGGTCGATGCGGGACGTCCGGCGCCTCATCGCCGAAGGGCGCCGTGCCGCGACCGCCGCCCTCGACGACCACGCCGGCAGCGATCACCGCGGGGTCAGGATCTCCCACTGACCTTCGGAGACGACGTCGACCGCGCCGTCCGTCACGACGATCGCGGTCTGATCGTCGATCGCGTAGGAGGGTCCCGGGATGCCGGTGGCCCATTGCCGCGCGCGCTCGAGCGTGTTCGACTCCCAGCCCGGATAGTCGAGGTGCGGGAAGATCGAGAAGTCCACCAGCCCGAGCGGCTCATCCGGGTCGCCGGGCCGCCAGCCGCGGAACTGCTCCCCGATCCGGGGCGTCATCACCATGCTGCCGGCGCTGAGACCGACCCACACCGTGTCCTCGAGCGACGGGAACAGATCCGCCAGCCCGGACTCGCGCAGCCAGTGCGCGAGATACATCGCCTCGCCGCCGTCGACGAGAAGTGCGTCAGCCTCGCGCACCCACGGCGTCCAGCGCTCCTCTGAGAGGCTGGGGAGCGCGGTGAGCTCGAGCACGCCGAGCGATCTCCAGCCGAGGTCGACGAGGCCCGGGTCGCCGATCGCCGCTCCCATCACCGCCCGGCGCACCGATTCGGGACCGCACCAGGGGTGCCCCCACTGCGCCGTCGGGATGAACAGCGCGCTGCTGTCTTCGATCGGCTTGCCGAGCAGGCCCACGAGCGCTTCGCGGATCGAGGCGTTCGTGACTCCGCCAGAGGTCAGCAGCAGCTTCACCGTCGTGGTCCTCTCCTCGGAGAAATGGTGAAGCGGCCCGGGAAATCAGGGGGTGATCCGGGCCGCTTCCCCCACCAGATCCGTCGCGCTGAAAAGTCGGGCGAGCCGGGGGGCTGGCAGGTGAGGCCCTGGGGAAGCCTCGAGCAACACCGTATATGCGCCGGAATGCACGACCCGTGCACGACACGACGCGTGATTTCCGGCGTGTCGCGGTCAGCGCATGGCCTGGGGCGACGCGATCGCCGGCCGCTCAGAGGTCTTCCGGCGCCAGGTCGCCCTGCCCGTCCTCGCCCAGTTCCGCCACGGTGGGGTCCAGCATCTGCGTTTCGGGCTGCTCCTCGACGCCGGGCAGGTCGGCCCGCGGGATCTCGTCGAGATCGTCCGGCAGCTGACCTGGATCATCTCCGGTGGCGGTCGCGGGGTCGAGCTCCTCGGGCGGAACCCCTTGGTCCAGCAGGGTCGTGCGGTCCCACTCGGCCTGTGCGGGGTCCTGCGCGGGATCGGGTTCGATCGAGCTGTCGCGGTCGCGGATCGGCTGCGCACCGACCTGACCGTCGGGTGCGGGTGGGATGCTGTCATCCCGCGTCGCGTCGGACATCATGCTCTCCTTTTCTTCGCGCCTCAGACCGTCTGCTCCGCGTGACGGCCCTCGGCGATCTCCTCGACGACCTTGGCGTTGAAGGCCGGAAGGTCGTCCGGGGTGCGGCTCGAGACGAGACCCTCGTCGACGACGACTTCCTCGTCGACCCACAGCGCGCCCGCGTTGCGAAGATCCGTCCGCAGGCTCGGGTAGCTCGTGAGCGTGCGGCCCTCGAGGACCTCGGCCTCGACGAGGGTCCACGCGCCATGGCAGATCACGCCCACCGGCTTGCCCTCGGCGAAGAACGAGCGCGCGAAGGCCACGGCGGGCGCGTCCATCCGCAGGTGATCGGCGTTCACGACTCCGCCGGGCAGCACGAGCGCGTGGAAGGCTCCCGCGTCGACGTCGGCGCTGACCGCGTCGACGGCCTGCACGTGCCCGTTCTTGCCGGTGATCGAGCCGGACTTCGGAGCGACCATGACGGCCTCGGCTCCGGCATCCGTCACCGCCCGCCAGGGAGAGGTGAGCTCACTGTCTTCGAATCCATCGGTCGCGACGAAGGCGACCCGCTTTCCGGTGAGTTGACTCATGGAACCACGCTAGGAACGGGCGTAGCGGGCACGCAGGGGGTTGACAGAGCGGATGCTGCGGCGCAGGCCGCGATCCGCGCTCAGCCGGGAACGACCCCGTCGCCGACCCGGACGACGGCGCGCTCGGGCGATGCCGTGAGATCGGGGACGAGCCACACGCCGAACCACGTCTTGCCGTTCCACTTCCGGTGCTTCGCGAGGGTGCGGATCGGCTCTTTGCCGCGCACGAGGGTGACCGGGTCGATCGTCGTCATGACGCACCGGTCGCACACCCCGCTCACCCGGAAGCGCACGTCGCCGAGCGTCACCGCGGACCACGCGTCCTCGGCGAAGGGTGCGGCGGCGTCGCCGTCGACGATCACGTTGGGCCGGAAGCGCAGGATGTCGAGCTCCGGCGTCTCCGCGTCGGTCCAGCGATTGAGCTGCGCCATCGAGGACTCGCTCGCCAGGAGCAGCGGCCCGACGTCGGCGAGCGAGACTCGGTCCCCCGGAAGCCCGCCGTGTGCGGGGTTCACGCTGCGCACCCGCGGGTCGGGCTGCCAGATCAGCCGAGCGGTGCGGCTGAGCCGCTCGGTCAGCCACGCGTCGGCCTCGTCACCGGCGGGGAGAGCCGTGCCCTGCCGGGAGTGGCCGACGGCGACGGGGGCGGCAGCCCTCGGCTCCGGGATCCGGAGCGAATCGCCTTCGCGATCCTCCAGCGTCAGCGCGCCGTCGTGGCCGGTCACGGCTGTGAGGCCGAGCAGAGCGCCTGCCTCCCGCGCGGTGATGGGCTCGCCGTCCGCATCGACGACAGCCCAGCGGCGATCGCCGGCGAGCCCCCACGGCTCGACGGACGCAGCGGCGACGTCATACCCGGCCAGCGACTTCACCGGGTGGATGCGGATCCGCGTCACCTTCACGCGAGAACGCTACCGCCCGGATGCCGGTCCCCCGGCCGCTCAGAGGCCTTCGGCGATCTCCTTGATCGCCGCCAGGCGGCGGTCCCACTCGACGCCGACGGCGTCCAGCCGGCGCGCGGTCGCGCTCAGCTGCGAGCCGACGATGCGATAGCGCACCTCGCGACCCACGCGCACGGGCTCGACGAGCCCGACCTCCTGCAGCACGGCGAGATGCTTCGCGATCGCCTGGCGTGTGACCGGGAGCCGCCCGGCGAGGGCGGACGCCGAAGCGTCGCCCACGCCGAGGGCCGCCAGGATGCTCCACCGGGTCTCGTCTCCGAGCGCGGCGAACACCGGAACCAGCGCCTCCGTCGTCACGAGCCGCTCTCGAGCAGGGCGACGAGCTTGTCGAGCTCGCCGTTCCAGCCGTCGCGGTGGTCCGCGAGGTTGGCCGCCGGGTCGGAGGTGTTCTCGAACCCCGTCTCGACGACGGTCAGCTCGGTGCCGCCCTCGACCTCGACGAGTGTGAAGGTGAAGACCGTCGATCGGGCGTCGTCGAGGGTGTCCGGCACCACACCACTCGCATCGTCGTTGCCCCACCGGTACGACACGAGCCGCGGCGCCTCGATCGCCTCGATGCGCACGGGGATGGGGTCGCGGTCGGGCCAGCTCAGGGTTCCGACGGCGCCCGCGTGCGTGCCGGCGAAGGCCGCCCGCCCGAACCACTTGGAAATGTGCGCCGGCTCGGTGACCGCCTGCCAGACCTTCTCCACCGGGGCCGCGATGCGGATCGTGCGCCGCACGGCGAAGGCGGAGTCATCGACGACCGAGGACGGGTTGACTGTCATGCTCACAATGATCGTTCCTCTCTCCGCAGATGTGCAACCTCTGTATTGCACCTCATCTGCAACGCCAGGATTGCACGTCGCGAGAGCAATAGCAACCCTGGGGTTGCATTTGAGCGGAGGATCAGGCGATGCGCGTTCCCGGGGGCAGGCGGCGGGCGGGAGTGTTCGTTCGCGACCATGCCCACCACAGGAGACCCGCGGCGAGGAGGATCTGCAGGCCGAGGCCCACGAACCAGCTCGGCGTGGACTGCGCGATGACCTCCTCGGGACTCGGCTGATCGTCGCCGTAGTCCGGACTGCACTCGTCCCACGTCACCTCGGCCGGGGGCGCCTGCTGTGCCGCCCGGATCCCGAACTTGATCTGGCCGAACAGGTCGGAGGGATACCCGTTCCGGTCGAAGGTGGTCGGCGTCGCATCGGCCAGGATCACGAACGGGTTCGCCGCGAGGATCCACCACACCCGGTCGAATCGCGCGACCTCGTTGGTGTACGTGGTCCACTCGCCGCATTCGGGCGTCGGATCCTGCACGCACGGGTAGTCCTCACTCGGCGTCTCGCCCGGCATGCAGGGGAACTCGCCGTCCTGGTAGGACTCCCAGTCGATCGAGCGACTGTTGTAGGTCTGCTCGGTGCGCATCGTCGCGCCGACGAGACCGAACGCGATCAGGGTGCCCACCACCAGCGCCGCGACGACGAGGTAGGTCGTCGCGACCGAGAACAGCGGCCGGGCGATGATGCCGCTGAGTGCGACGCCGATCGCGGCGATGACGCCCACCTCGACCACCAGCACGAGGAGCGAGACCGCGATGGTCGCGGCATCCGCCCCTCCCGACAGTGTCGCGATCACGAGGAACGGAATCGCGACCACGACGAAGGCGAGGCCCGTGACCCACGCAGCGAGGAACTTGCCGATGAGGATCTCGGCCGTCGTCGCGAGGGTGACCTGCACAGGTGCGAGGGTGGCGGCGTCGCGATCGCCGTTGATCGAGTTGCCGCTCAGCGTCGGCGAGACGAGCACGATGAGCAGCAGCGTGATGTAGACGATCGTGGAGTAGATCGCCGAGCCCTGCGGGTCGGCCGCCCAGCTGTAGGCGAGGAACGACAGCGCCGTGACGATCAGGAGGAGCACGCCGAACACGCCGAGCAGCACGTACCAGGCGACGCTGCGCGTGCGCTGCGTCAGTTCGAGGCGGACGATGGTTCCGAGTCGCTGTGCGTTCACGACGTGGCCTCCTCGTCGGCGTCGGGTCGGGTAACGGGTGCGTCCGGCAAATCGGTCGGCGACATCGTCCCGGGCGGGGATGCGGGCGGCACGCCCTTGCCGAGGTCGAGGAACGTGTGCTCGAGGCTCCCCTGCGCCGCCGCGAACTCGGCCACCGCAAGGTCGGCCGAGACGAGCGAGCGCAGCGCGGCCGCCGCGGCTTCGTCGGAGTCGAACGCCACGATCACGTCGCGCCGGTCGGTGGTGACGGCAACTCCCAGCGTCGCGGCCACCCGTTCGGCGGCGACGGATGCCTCGGCACCCGCGATCCGCACGCGCCACGGACGCGCACGCCGCGCCGCCGCCTCGACCCGCCGTGTGTCGACGGTCTCGCCCTCGAGGAGGAAGACCGCGTCGTCGACGACCTCCTCCAGCTCGCTGAGGATGTGGCTCGACACCAGGATCGTGCGCCCCTCGGCGGCGAGGCGGCGCAGGAGCACCCTCAGATCGATGCGCGCCTGCGGGTCCAGGCCCGACGCCGGCTCGTCCAGCAGCAGCACGCGCGGCTCGTGCACGAGCGCCCGGGCGAGACCGAGCCGCTGCTTCTGCCCGCGCGAGAGCACCTTGGCCGCCGAGTCGGCGAGCGGCACGAGCCCCACTTCGGCGAGCAGCACCTCCGCACGCGCGGCGGCGACGGGCTTCGGCATCCCGTACAGCTGCCCCGTCACGACGAGCGTCTCACGCGAGGTCAGCGAGCCCCACGCGCCGAGGGCGTCGGGCATCCAGCCGATCAGTCCGCGTGCGACGTGCGGCTCGGCGACGGGATCGACGCCCTCGATCCGGATCGAGCCCGCATCGGGCGCGAGGAGCGAGGCGAGCATGAGGAGGAGGGTCGTCTTGCCGGAGCCGTTGGGGCCGACGAGACCCGTGACGCGCCCGGCGTGCGCCTGCAGCGTCACGTTCCGGACCGCCTGGATCTCACCGAACGCCCGCCGCACGCCTTGGACGACGATGCCGGGGGAGGTCATGGGACTCACCATCTCATATCCGGCCCCGGCGACCCGTCAGGAGCGGAAGAACGCCACGCCGAGATCCGGGTGATCGACGAAGACGCCGTCGATCGCGGCATCCCGGATCACCGCCCACTCCGACTCCCAGCCGCCGAACGCCGACGGTCCGCCGCGGCCGCGGAACTGCCCGATGAGGAAGGCGTTCTCGGGGCGGCACGTCCAGGTGAACACGCGCAGCCCGCGCTCGTGCGCGTCGGCGACCACCGTCGAGGTGCCGAGCCGCCCGAGCTTGTCGGGAGCGAGGATCATCCGCTTGTCGACGCTGATGCCGTCGACGCGCCCGACGAGGCCGTCCAGGCCGGCCGGCGCGGCGGTCTGCCGGTAGGTCAGAGCAGCCTTGCCGTGCTGCGACGCGAGGTCGAAGGGACGGCCGGCGGCTTCGAGGAGGTAGATGTACGACGCCCGGATGCCGCGCTCCTGCAGCCGGAAGAGCACGGTCGACTCGAACGCCTCGATCGTGAGCGGAAGCTCGCCGCCGGCCCAGCCGGCCTCCCGCAGCTCGGCGTCGACGAGCGCGGCGATGTCCCAGCCGATCGAGGCGAAGTAGGTCGCGTGCTTGATCTCGAGCACGACGCCGATCTCACGGCCCTGCGCAAGCGAGGCCTCACGGACGAGGTCGAGCACCTCCCGCAGCCGGAGGACGGGCTGCTGGTCATCGAAGGTCGCGCTCGACGGCCGCACCTTCGGCAGCCGCTCGCGGCAGCGGAGGGTCGAGAGCTCGTCCCACGTGAAGTCCTCGGCGAACCACCCGGTGAGCTCGGCGCCGTCGACGGTCTTGGTCGTGCGGCGGCCCGCGAACTCGATCCGGTCGGCGACGTCCGTGGTGCCCGAGATCTCGTTCTCGTGCCGCACGACGAGCACGCCGTCGGACGAGACGACGATGTCGGGCTCGACGCCGTCCACGCCGAGCTCGAGGGCGAGGTCGTAGGACGAGCGCGAGTGCTCCGGCCGGTAGCCGGGGGCGCCGCGGTGTCCGATCACGAGCGGAGTCCGGCGCGGCATCGCTCCAGGCTACCCGGGCCCCCGTGCCCGGCCGGGCCGCGGCATCCGCTCATAGCCGTCTCACAGCGCCGAGACTGCCCCGCTCGCGCGGCGTCGGATATCGTTGATCTACAGCACCGTGCTGTGCAACCCGTGACTTGGAGTGTGAGAGCAGTGGCCCTCGACAACCCCGCGTTCAACAACCCGGCCTTCCAGGATTCGAAGGCCGCCCGGAGCTACCCCGGCCGCCCCGGACTGCAGCCGCCGGCAGCGCAGACGCAGACCGCGTCGGCGCAGCACGCCGGAGTGGATGCCGCGGCCCAGGCGCAGCTCGAGGGCATGTACGCCGCCCCGTCGGCCGGCGCCGTCGAGACCGACCGCATGACGGTCGAGGACACGATCTGGAAGACGGTCGGCCTCTTCGCCGTCCTGCTGGTGACCGCCGTCGGCGGCTGGGTCTGGACGATGTCGCCCGTCGCCGAGACCGGCCAGCCCACGCTGATGCCGTGGATCATCGGCATGATCGGCGGATTCGTCCTCTCGCTCGTCGTGATCTTCACCTCGCGCAAGAAGATCCGCCCGGCGCTGATCTTCGCCTATGCGGCCTTCGAGGGCCTGTTCGTGGGCGGCATCTCGGCCTACTTCGAGATGATCTGGGAGGGCATCGTCCTGCAGGCGACGCTCGGCACCCTGTCGGTCGTCGGCGTGACCCTCGCCCTCTTCGCGAGCGGCAAGATCCGCGCGTCGAAGAAGGCCACGAAGGTCTTCATGATCGCCATGGTCGGCTACCTGGTCTTCTCGCTGCTCAACCTCGTGCTGATGTGGACCGGCGTCAACAACAACCCCTGGGGTCTGCTCGGCGAGCAGATCGCGGGCATCCCGCTGGGCCTCATCATCGGTGTCCTCGTCGTGATCATGGCCGCGTACTCGCTCGTGCTCGACTTCGACTCGATCCAGCAGGGTGTGCGCAACGGCGCTCCCCGTCAGTACGGCTGGATCGGCGGCTTCGGCATCATGGTGACCGTCGTCTGGCTCTACATCGAGATCCTGCGCATCATCGCGATCGTCCGCGGCTCGAACTAGCCTCGCGCCGGGTCGATCGACCCTTTCGAACGGCCGTCCGGTTCTCCGGGCGGCCGTTCTGCTCTGCCGGGCGGCCGTTCTGCTCTGAGCGGAACGGAGCGCCGCGCGCGGCATCCGCGTTCTATCGTGACGGCATGGCCGAGATCATCCCGCTGCCGACGAATCCCGCGCAGTCCTCGCCCCGCTCGCCCCGCGAGCCCGAGCCCCTGTGGCGGGACGCGCTCGGCGAGCAGCTGCGCCGCCTGCGACACGACCGCGGCGAGCGCCTCTCCGACACCGCCGAGCGGGCCGGGGTCTCGCCGCAGTACCTCTCCGAGATCGAGCGCGGCCTGAAGGAGCCCTCGAGCGAGATGATCGCCGCGGTGGCCGGCGCGCTCGAGGTGACGCTCGTCGAGCTGACCGCGGCCGTCGCCGACGACCTGCGCGCGCACGCGGCCTCCCCCGCCGCCGCCGTCTTCTCCCTCGCCGCCTGACCCCCCCCCCGTCCGTTCCGTCCGTTTGTGCGGGCGTTGGCGCGCCACTCGGTCGGGGGGGGGGCCCAGAGCGCCCGCCCAACCGCCCGGGGGGCACCCCCGG
>NZ_JAYRDE010000050.1:0-21264 GCF_041909575.1 Microbacterium sp.
CGGCAATACCCCGACCGGGTATATCCTTGAGGAGACGTACCCCTCTGGGGTATCCGATCTTGCACGAAAGGCGCGACCATGACCCAGACGAGCGAATACAAGGTGACCGGCATGAGCTGCGGGCACTGCGAGGCCTCCGTCCGCGGCGAGGTCTCCAAGATCGCGGGAGTCCAGACGGTCTCCGTCGACGCCGCGACCGGGTCTCTCATCGTGGGCTCGGTCGCCGAGCTGGCGGACGCCGACGTGCTGGCCGCCGTCGACGAGGCCGGCTACGAGGCGGTGCGGATCTGATGGATCCTGCGGCGCCGCGTCCGGGCGCGCGCATCGAACTCGAGATCGGCGGCATGACGTGCGCGTCGTGCGCCAACCGGATCGAGAAGCGGCTCAACCGGATCGACGGGGTCGAGGCATCCGTCAACTACGCGACGGAGAAGGCCACGATCACTGCGCCGACCGAGGTGGATGCCAGCACGCTGATCGCCGAGATCGAGAAGACCGGGTACACCGCGGCGCTCCCCCAGCCCCCTGCGCCCGCGCGCGACGCGCACGATCGCGACGGCCGCGACAGCGAGCTGACCGGACTGCGACAGCGGCTGATCGGCTCGGTCGTGCTGTCGGTTCCCGTCATCCTCCTGGCGATGATCCCGGCGCTGCAGTTCACCTACTGGCAGTGGGCGTCGCTCGCCCTCTCCGCGCCCGTCGTGGTGTGGGGCGCGTGGCCGTTCCACCGGGCGGCATGGATCAACCTCCGCCACGGTGCCGCGACGATGGACACGCTCATCTCGCTCGGCGTCTCGGCAGCCTTCCTGTGGTCGCTGTACGCACTGTTCTTCGGGCACGCGGGCATGCCCGGCATGACCCACGCCTTCGAGTGGTCGGTGCAGCCCGGCGACGGCGCCGGCGACATCTACCTCGAGGTCGCCACAGGCGTGACGATGTTCGTGCTCGCGGGCCGTTACTTCGAGGTGCGCTCGAAGCGACGCGCGGGTGCGGCACTGCGCGCTCTGCTCGAGATCGGGGCGAAGGATGCCGCGGTCCTGCGGCCCGGTGCGGACGGCGTCGATGCCGAGCTCCGCATCCCGATCACCGAGCTGCGGGCGGGCGACCGCTTCGTGGTGCGGCCGGGCGAGAAGGTCGCGACCGACGGCGTGGTCGTCTCGGGCACGTCCGCCGTGGACGCGTCGATGATCACGGGCGAGTCCGTGCCGGTCGAGGTCGCGCCGGGCGACGCCGTCGTCGGAGCGACGGTCAATGCCGGCGGGCGGCTCGTGGTGCGCGCGACGCGCGTGGGCGATGAGACGCAGCTGGCGCAGATGGCGCGGCTGGTCGAGCAGGCGCAGTCCGGCAAGGCGGACGTGCAGCGCCTCGCAGACCGGATCTCGGGCATCTTCGTGCCGATCGTCCTCCTCATCTCCCTCGGCACGCTCGTGACCTGGCTCGTGCTCGGCTATGACGCGACGATGGCGTTCACCGCCGCGGTCGCCGTCCTGATCATCGCGTGCCCGTGCGCGCTCGGCCTCGCCACGCCCACGGCTCTGCTCGTGGGAACCGGCCGCGGCGCACAGCTCGGCATCCTCGTCAAGGGTCCCGAGGTCCTGGAGTCCACCCGGGCCGTCGACACGATCGTGCTCGACAAGACGGGGACCGTGACCACCGGGCGCATGACGCTGATCGACACCGTGGCCACCGCGGGCACGGAGCGCACAGACCTGCTGCGTCTCGCCGGAGCGCTGGAGCACGCCTCGGAGCACCCGATCGCGCAGGCCGTCGCTCGCGGCGCCGCGGCCGCGGTGGGTACGCTGCCGGTCCCCGAGTCGTTCGAGAATCTCCCGGGCCGCGGGGTGTCGGGCGTCGTCGACGGACATGCGGTGATCGTGGGCCGCGAGTCGCTCCTCGCCGACTGGGCGCTCCGGCTTCCGGGGGACCTGGTCGCGGTCAAGCGCGACGCCGAGGCAGCCGGCGCCACGGCGGTGCTCGCGGCCTGGGACGGCGAGGTCCGCGGCGTGTTCGTGGTCGCCGATCAGGTCAAGCCGACGAGCGCCGCCGCCGTGGCGCAGCTGCGCGGGCTCGGACTTCGCGCGGTGCTGCTGACCGGAGACTCCGACGCCGTGGCGAACACGGTCGCCGCCCAGGTGGGCATCGACGAGGTGATCGCCGAAGTGCTGCCGCAGGACAAGGTCGCGGTCGTGACTCGGCTGCAGGCCGAGGGGCGCGTCGTGGCGATGGTCGGCGACGGCGTGAACGACGCCGCCGCTCTCGCGCAGGCCGATCTGGGCATCGCGATGGGGACGGGGACCGACGCCGCGATCGAGGCATCCGACATCACGCTCGTCCGCGGCGACCTCCGCAGCGCGGGAGACGCGATCCGGCTGTCCCGGGCAACGCTCGGAACGATCAAGGTGAACCTCTTCTGGGCCTTCGCCTACAATGTGGCGGCGATACCGCTCGCCGCCCTGGGTCTGCTGAATCCGATGATCGCGGGGGCGGCGATGGCGCTCTCGAGCGTCTTCGTCGTGGGCAACAGCCTGCGCCTGCGGTCCTTCCGCAGCCGGTCGGGCGCCGCGGAGGCGTTGGAGCCGGCGCGGTCGAGTGCTGGGACACCTGCCTTAGCTGTACATAATGAACCTGCTTCACAATGAGGATGCGACAATGAGCGACACGATGGTCGGGACGGGCCACAGCCACCACGGGTACATCACCGACAAGGAGAAGTACCTCAACCGCCTCAAGCGGATCGAGGGGCAGGCCCGCGGCATCCACAAGATGGTCGAGGACGAGAAGTACTGCATCGACATCCTGACGCAGATCAGCGCTCTCACCAGCGCGCTCGAAGCCGTCGCGGTGGGGCTCCTGGACGACCACCTCCGCCATTGCGTGGTGGATGCCGCACGCCTGGGCGGACCCGAAGCCGACGCCAAGATCAGCGAGGCCACCCAGGCCATCGCGCGCCTCGTGCGCTGACCCGCCGCGCGCCCCGCGCCCGCCGCCCCGACGTCGAAGTCCGGGAATCTCGGCGAAACCCCGGACGCCGCCCCGTGATTCGGCGCCGATCCGGGGATTGGGCGAGACGAGACCCCGGGCCGGCTGCCGGCCGGGTCAGGCCGCCAGGCGCACCCGGCGGGCGTGGATGACGGAGTCCGCGGTCAGGATGATGAGCGCCACCCACACCAGCCCGAAGCCGATCCAGCGCTCGAGGGGCATCGGCTCCTGCAGCAGCCACGCGCCGATGATGAACTGCAGAATCGGAGCGACGAACTGCAGCAGGCCGATCACGGTGAGCGACGTGCGGCGCGCCCCTGCGGCGAAGAAGAGCAGGGGGACGGCCGTCACCACCCCGACGAGGCTCAGCAGCACCGTGTGCAGCGGCCCCTCCGAGCCGAACACCAGCCCGCTGGTCGAACTCACGACGACGAGGATGACCGTCGCCACCGGCACGAGCCACATCGACTCGAGCGTCAGGCCGCTCACCGCGTCGACCGATGGCCCGACCCGCTTCTTGACGAGCCCGTACACGCTGAAGGATGCCGCCAGGGTGAGCGCGATCCACGGCACCGACCCGTAGCCGACGATGATGACCAGCACCGCGAGCACGGCGATGCCGACCGCGACCCACTGCGTCACGCGCAGGCGCTCGCGCAGCACCAGCACGGCGAGCAGCACCGTCGCGATCGGGTTGATGAAGTAGCCCAGGCTCGTCTCGATCACATGGCCGGTCAGCGCCCCCAGGATGAAGACCTGCCAGTTGATGTAGATCAGTCCGCCGGCCAGCGCCGTGAGGCCGAGCAGCCGCGGCTGCCGGAAGATCGCGCCGATGCGGGTCCACGAGCGGGTGACGGCGATCAGCAGCACGCAGAAGACGAGCGACAGCAGGATGCGCCACGCCACGAGCTCGAACGGCCCGATCGGCATCAGCAGCAGGAAGTAGAGCGGCAGGAACCCCCACAGCAGGTACGCCGCGAAGGCGTAGATGCCGCCGAGGGTGTGCTCGCGGCTCAGATCGCGGCCGGCGGCCTCGGGCATCGGCACCACGGCGATGCCCGCGGTGGCCGTTGCGCACGCTCCGAGCTCGGTCAGGTCCTCGCTCGGGCCCGCGGGGGATGACGCCTCGGAACTCACCGTCCCAGCCTAGGACCGGTCGCCCCGGCCCCGGCTCCCGCCGACGTCGGCGGACTGCCGTCGTGCGCGAGATCTCTGCCACGCCGGACGGCGAGAGGGCCGGATGCCGAGGCATCCGACCCTCTCGGTACGCGGTGTGCGCGAGGTCAGCGGACGACGACCGCCAGGACGTCGCGAGCCGACAGCACGAGGAACTCGTCAGCGCCGAACTTCACCTCGGTGCCGCCGTACTTGCTGTACAGCACCCGGTCGCCCACGGCGACGTCGAGCGGCACGCGGTTGCCGTTGTCGTCGATGCGGCCGGGGCCGACGGCGACGACTTCGCCCTCCTGGGGCTTCTCCTTGGCGGTGTCGGGGATGACGAGGCCACTCGCGGTGGTCTGCTCGGCCTCGACCTGCTTGATGACGATGCGGTCCTCGAGCGGCTTGATGGAAACCGACACGGTCTACCTCTTCTTTCCTTGAGACTGAAGACTCGTTAGCACTCTGGTGTGGAGAGTGCTGATCTCAAGTCTAGGGATGCGCTGGCACTCACGCAACGTGAGTGCCAGCCGCGTGACGCCGTGCGACAGACGTAGGCTGGGCCGGTGGAGATGGCCGAGCTCACCGCACTGCTCACGCCCCGGGGCCTGCAGCTCCTTGACGCGCTGCCGCCGATCGAGACGGCCGACGACGTCGCGCGCACGGTGTCGCGGCTGCGCAAGGACGGCCACTCCCCCGACCTCGTGTCGGCCGTCGTGACCCAGTCCCGGCTGAGAAGGCGGGCCGAGGCGAAGTTCGGTCCCTTCGCCGCGCGCATGCTCTTCACCCGCGCCGGACTGGAGCAGGCGACGCGGCTCGGGATCGCCGCCCGCCACGCCGTCCGGTTCCGCGACGCGGGCCTGAACCGCGTGGCCGACCTCGGCTGCGGCATCGGCGGCGACGCGCTCGGCCTCGCCGGCCTCGGCCTGTCCGTCGCCGCCGTCGACGCGGACGAGGTCACCGCCGCGATCGCCGCCTACAACCTCGCTCCGTTCGGCGACGCCACGACCGTCCGGCACGGAACTGCCGAGACGACAGACCTGTCGGACGTCGACGCGGTGTGGCTCGACCCCGCGCGTCGCACCGCGGGGCACGGCGAGACCACGCGGACACGGCCGGAGGACTGGTCGCCCTCCCTCGACTGGACGTTCGACCTCGCGCGGCGGATGCCGGCGGGTATCAAGCTCGGACCCGGCCTCGATCGCGCGGCGATCCCGACCGAGTTCGAGGCGCAGTGGGTGAGCGCGGACGGATCGACGCTCGAGCTCGTCCTGTGGTCCGGGCCGCTGGCGCGCGACGGCATCCGACGGGCGGCGCTCGTCATCCGCGGCGACGAGGCGCACGAGCTCACCGCTCCCGCCGACACGCCCGACGCGCCCGCGCGAGACCTCGGCGCCTACCTCCACGAGCCGGACGGCGCAGTGATCCGGGCTCGGCTGATCGGAGACGTCGCCCGCTCGCTCGAGGCGGGCATGGTCGACGAGCACATCGCCTACCTGACCTCGGATGCCGCGCTCACCAGCCCGTTCGTGTCGACCTTCCGCGTGCGGGAGGAGATGCCGGCGAAGGTCCCCGCCATCAACGCCGCACTGCGCAGACACGGCATCGGACGCCTCGAGATCAAGAAGCGCGGTGTCGACGTCGACCCGGCGCAGTTCCGCCGCAAGCTCCAGCTCCGTGGCGACGACGAGGCGACGCTGTTCCTCACGCGCGTCGGCACGCGGCGGATCGCGGTGCTCGCGGACCGCGTCAGCCGCCGGCCGTGATGCGCCCGGCCGCGTAGAGGAGCCATCCGGCGCTGTACACGATCGACATCACGCCGATCACGAGCGCCCACACGGCCATCGCGCGGCTCTCGAGCGGACGCCGCAGCGCGAGGATCGCCGAGATCACGCCGACGAGGCCGATCGGGAAGCCCCAGCCGACGAACAGCGACACGACCAGCCCGCCGATCGAGAAGGCGAGTGCCCACGCCGCCAGGCCGCGATGCTGCGGCTCGGGCTCGGGCATGAGCCACTGCGCGACCACCGGCGGCGCATCGTCGTCGGTGCCGGGCTCCGCCGGGGCGGACTCGCGCGTCACAGCGACCGGTGCGGTGGGAAGGCGAAGGTACCCGCCGCGGTGCACGCCGGGCAGAGCGGATGCCTCGTCCGCGGCGGCCACGTCGGCTGTGGGAGGCTCCACCACCGGATCGGGGCTCTCGGCGGGAAGCGGCATCCGCTCGTCCGCACTCATGCGCCCTCCTCGGCGACCTGGATCTCGGTCACGGGGAGCGTCGAGTCCGCGCCGAAGCGCAGCGTCGACGCCGGGCGCCCCGACATGACGAGCTCCGCGGCGAGCGCCGCGATCATCGCGCCGTTGTCGGTGCACAGCGACAGCGGCGGGATGCGCACGGTGACGCCCTCGGCGGCCGCTCGCTCCAGAGCGACGTCCCGCAGGCGCCGGTTCGCGATCACCCCGCCCCCGAGGAGGAGCCGCGGCACGCCGTGGTCGCGGCACGCCGCCAGGGCCTTCGTCACGAGCACGTCGACGACGGCTTCGCGGAAGCCTGCCGCGACGTCGGCCACCGGCACGGGCTCACCGGCCGCCTCGCGCTGCTCGACCCAGCGGGCGACGGCGGTCTTCAGCCCCGAGAACGAGAAGTCGTAGCGGTGGTCGGCCATGTCGCTCGCGCGCGACAGCCCCCGCGGGAACCGGATCGCCTCGGGGTCGCCGGATGCCGCGGCGCGGTCGATCTCGGGGCCTCCGGGATACGACAGGCCCAGCAGCCGGGCTACCTTGTCGAAGGCCTCGCCGGCCGCGTCGTCCATGGTCTCGCCCAGCAGCTCGACGTCGGTGGTGAGGTCGCGGACGAGCAGCAGCGAGGTGTGGCCCCCCGACACCAGGAGCGCCACGGTCGGATACTCCAGCGGCGGCGCATCGGCATCGAGGATGTCGGCGGCGATGTGCCCGACGAGGTGATTGACGGCGTACAGCGGGGTGCCGAGCGAGACCGCGAGAGCCTTCGCGGCGCCCACGCCGACCATCAGGGCGCCCGCGAGCCCGGGCCCGGACGTCACCGCGACCGCGTCCAGGTCGGAGAGCGCGACCCCCGACTCGGCGAGCGCAGCGCGGATCGCCGGCTCGAGAGCTTCGAGGTGGGCGCGGGCCGCGACCTCGGGCACGACCCCGCCGTAGCGTGCGTGCTCGTCCATCGAGCTCGCGATCGTGTTCGACAGCAGGGTGCGGCCGCGGACGATGCCGATGCCGGTCTCGTCGCAGCTGGTCTCGATGCCGAGGACGAGCGGCTCCGCGCGGTTCACGTGCACACCCCGGCGTCGTCGGCGGCCGGCGTCTGCGCGGCGGTCCAGCCGCGGAGGTCGAGCTTCATCACGACGGCGTCGACGTCGTCGGGCTGGTAGTAGCGCGGGCGGCGGCCGACCTCGCGGAACCCCTCCGAGGCGTACAGTCCCTGCGCGACGGGGTTGTCCGCGCGCACCTCCAGGAACACGTCGTGCACGCCGCGTCGCGCGGCCTCGGCCAGCAGCGCCGTCAGCAGCTCGCGCCCGCGGCCGCGGCCCCGCGATGCCTCCGCGATGGCGATCGTCTGGATGTCGGCATCCCGCGCTCCGCGCACCGCGCGCAGCCCGGCGTACCCTGTCAGTCGTCCGGCGGTCTCGTCGACGACGTACCAGCCGTGGGGCGACGCGAGCTCCTCGTGCATCATCGCGTCCGACCAGGCGTCGGTCGGGAAGGACGCCCGCTCGAGCGCCATGATCGCATCCAGATCGGCGGGGACGGCCGCGCGCAGCGTCACGACCCCACCTTCTTCGGACCGGCCGGGACGGTGACGTCCGGCGAGCGGAGGTACAGGGCGTCGGCAGGGCCGATCTCCCGCCCCGCAGCGAGCGCACGCGCCGCGCACACCGCCAGCATCCCGGCGGGGATGCGCCCGGTGTCGCGCCGCAGCGCGCCGAGGGCGTCGAGGCGCGCGTCGAGCTCGTCGCGCGGGATGAGCGTCGGCTCGGCGAGGCGGCGGGGCAGGCCGTCGTCGTCCAGCCCGCGGTAGACCGTGCTGGCGAACTCGCGACGGCGCGCATCCGTCACGACCGCGAACGGGTCATCCGCCTCGCGGTCGCCGGTGAGCGCGTCGTGCAGCAGAAGCTCGAGGGCCACGGCGTCGTGGCTCACGACCGGTACGACCGGCACCCCGCGGCCGAGCGCGAAGGTCCGGGCCGCGGCGATCCCGACGCGCAGACCGGTGAACGGCCCGGGCCCCATCCCGGCGGCGACGTGGGTGATGTCGGCGGGGCGAATGGATGCTTCGCGCAGCGCCTGTTCGATGAGTGCACCGATCACCTCGGCATGTCCGCGGGGGTCGGGGCTCTCGACCTGCGAGCGCACCACGCCGTCGGACTCGACGACCGCGACCGTCGATCCGAGCGACGTGTCGATGCCGAGGATCACCCCTCCAGGGTAGTCGGCGCCGCCGCCGGTCCCGTCGCTACGGGCGCCGCGAGATCGACACGATACGGGGCGTGTCGGCGTCCAGCGCCTCGGTGGCGCGGGAGTAGGTCCCGCACGCCGTGTCGACGCCGCGCCCGTGCCACTCGCGATCGAGCTCGACCTCCCACCACGCATCCCGGAGGCCGTCCACCATGCCCCGGCCCCACTCCACGACGACGGCGGACGCCTCGAAGTCGATGTCGAGATCGTCGAGCTCCGCGGGCGATCCGAGCCGGTAGGCGTCGACGTGGACGAGCGGCGTCCCGCCGACGAGCGACGGATGCGTGCGGGCGATCACGAAGGTCGGGCTCTGCACCGGACCGCGCACACCGAGCCCCGCGGCGACCCCGCGCGTGAGGGTCGTCTTGCCGGCCCCGAGCGGGCCGGTCAGCACGACGAGGTCGCCGGGGCGCAGCATCCGTCCCAGTTCCTCGCCGAGGGACTCCATGTCGGCCGGCGACGCGATCTCCCGCGTCCCGACGAGGCTGTCGAGCGTCTGTTCCACACCGGACTCAACGCGCCCGGAGCCGTCGGACTTCCCACTCATGCGGACGTCTGCCGGCGGGGCACGCGCGGGCCGATCCGCGTGACGATCTCGTAGTTGATGGTCCCCGCCGCGGCCGCCCAGTCGTCCGCGGCCGGAGCGCCGAGGGTCGGGTCGCCGAAGAGGACGACCTCGTCGCCGACGGCGACCGGGGCATCGCCCACATCCACGACGAACTGGTCCATCGCGATGCGTCCGGCGACCGTGTGGCGGCGCCCCCCGATCGTGACCGGACCCGCGCCCGACGCCTGCCGCGGTACGCCGTCGGCATAGCCGACGGGCACGAGCGCGAGCGTGGTCTCCTGCGGGGCGCGGTAGTCATAGCCGTACGAGACGCCCTGCCCGGCGGGCACGCGCCGCACCGCGGCGACCGCCGCGCGCAGGGTCATCGCCGGACGCAGGCCGAGCTCGGCCGATGAACCGCCCTCGAACGGCGAGAGCCCGTAGATCCCGATTCCGATGCGGACGCAGCCCATGCGCGTCTCGGGCAGCGCGATCGCCGCGTGCGTGGCGGCGAGGTGGCGAAGCCTCGGAGCGACGCCGAGGGACCCGGCCAGCGCGACGCCCTCTTCGAACGCGCGCAGCGCCGCTCGGTCGTCCTCGGCCGACGCGTTGGAGAGGTGGCTGAACAGAGCGATGATGCGCAGCTTGCCGATCCGCTCCAGGCGGGCGGCCTCGGCGAAGACGATCCGCTGGTCGGCGGGGGCGATGCCGTTGCGCGACAGGCCGGTCTCGAGCTTGAGGTGCACGCCGACGGGACGGTCGGCCGATGCCGCGGCCGCGGCCTGGAGCAGCTGGTCGAAGCTCGAGATGCCGAGTTCGATGCCGAGCGCGGCGGCCTCGGCGAACGAGGCGCCCGGTGCGTGCAGCCAGGCGACGATCGGCGCGTCGATCCCGGCGCGCCGGAGGGCGATCGCCTCGGCGATGTCCGAGACCCCGATCCGGGCCGCGCCTCCTCGGAGCGCAGCCACGGCCGAGCGCACGGCGCCGTGGCCGTACCCGTCGGCTTTGACGACCGCGATGATCTCGGACCCGGTCAGGCGCCGCAGGTGACGGACATTGTCCTCGATCGCCTCGACGTCGACGACCGCCTCCCGCAGGACGCCCGGACGAGGGGCGCTCATGCCCGGGCCTCCGCCTCGGCCACAACGTACGCGGTCGCGAAGCCGGCGTCGTGCGACATCGACAGGTGCAGCGTCGTGATCCCACGCTCGGCGACGACCGCGGCCGTCGAGCCGGTCAGGGTGAACCACGGACGACCGGATGCCTCGGGCGTGATCTCGATCTCGGTCCAGTGCACCCCGTCCGAACCGCCGAGCGCCTTGATGAGCGCCTCCTTCGCGGCGTAGCGCGCCGCCAGGGATCGGGGCTTGAGCAGACGCTCAGCCGGCGAGAAGAGGCGCTCGAGCAGGCGAGGCGTCCGCTCCAGCGTGCGCTCGAAGCGGGAGATGTCGACCAGGTCGACGCCGATCCCGACGATCACGAATCTCTCCCGTCACGCCGCGGACGCGGCATCCGCCAGCCTATCGGCGCATAACTCCTGCAGAACTGCGTCGCGGTCGCGGCCTTGTTCCGTAATCCCGGGGCTCCCCCGCCGTCGCCGGGCGAAACTGCAGGAGTTATGCGCCCGAGGGCGCGCCGGACGAACCCGGCGCCGGGGCCGGCTACTCGACCGTGACGGACTTCGCCAGGTTGCGCGGCTGGTCGACGTCGAGGCCCTTCGCGGTCGCCAGGCCCATCGCGAAGATGTGCAGGGGCACCACGGCCAGCAGCGGCTCGAAGAGCGGACCGGCGAGAGGGATGCGCAGCACCTCGTCGGCCTTGGGCAGCACCGCGGCGTCGCCCTCTTCGGCGATCGCGATGACGCGGGCGCCGCGGGCGCGGATCTCCTCGATGCTCGAGATGACCTTCTTGTGCATCTCACCCGACCGGCTCGGCGAGGGGACGATGACGAAGACCGGCTGGCCCGGCTCGATGAGGGCGATCGGACCGTGCTTGAGCTCGCCGGCGGCGAAGCCCTCGGCGTGGATGTAGGCGAGCTCCTTGAGCTTGAGCGCCCCCTCGAGGGCGATCGGATAGCCGACGTGGCGGCCCAGGAACAGCACCGAGCGGGTGTCGGCCATCCAGTGCGCGAACTGCTCGATGCGGGGCTGCTCGCGCTCCAGGATCTGCGAGATCTTGCCCGGGATCGCCTCGAGCTCGGCGACGTGCGCGGCGGCTTCGGCGGGGGGCACCGTGCCGCGGATGCGACCGATGTGCAGACCCAGGAGGTACAGCGCGGTCACCTGGGCGACGAAGGCCTTGGTCGAGGCCACGGCGACCTCGGGTCCGGCGTGGGTGTAGACGATCGCGTCGGACTCGCGCGGGATGGTCGCTCCCTGCGTGTTGCAGATCGACAGCGTGCGGGCGCCGCGCTCGCGGGCGTACTTGACCGCCATGAGGGTGTCCATCGTCTCGCCCGACTGGCTGATCGAGACGACGAGCGTGTCGGGGCCGATGACGGGGTCGCGGTAGCGGAACTCGTGTGCGAGCTCGACGTCGACGTGCACGCGGGCCCACTGCTCGATCGCGTACTTGCCGACCTGGCCGGCGTACGCCGCGGTGCCGCACGCGATCACGATGATGCGCGAGATGCCGGCGAACAGGTCGTCCATGCCGTCCAGCTCGGGGATCACGACCTCACCGCCGCGCAGACGTCCGCGCAGCGTGTTGGCGACTGCCTCGGGCTCCTCCGAGACCTCCTTGGCCATGAACGAGGACCATCCGCCCTTGTCGGCGGCCGAGGCATCCCACGTCACCTCGAACGGCTCCACTTCGACGGGAGCGCCTGCGAAGTCGGTCACCTCGACGCCCTGGGGCGTGATGGCGACGATCTGGTCCTGGCCGATGGCGAGGGCGCTGCGGGTGTGCTCGACGAAGGCCGCGACGTCGGAGCCGAGGAAGTTCTCGCCCTCGCCGAGTCCGATCACGAGGGGCGAGTTGCGGCGGGCGCCGACGACAAGACCGGGCTGATCCTCGTGCATGGCGAGCAGCGTGAACGCCCCCTCCAGGCGCGAGACCACGCGGCGGAAGGCCGTCACGAGGTCGCCGGTGGCCCGGTACTCGCGGCCGAGCAGCACCGCGGCCACCTCGGTGTCGGTCTGGCTGCGGAAGGTGTATCCCTCGGCGAGCAGCTCGTCCTTGAGCTCGGAGAAGTTCTCGATGATGCCGTTGTGGATGACGGCGAGCTTGTCGTCATCGGCCAGGTGCGGGTGCGCGTTGTCGTCGGTCGGACCGCCGTGCGTGGCCCAGCGCGTGTGCCCGATGCCCGTGGTGCCGTCGGACAGGGGAGCGGTCTTCAGGTCGTCGCGGAGGATGCCGAGCTTGCCCGCGCGCTTGCGCATGCCCAGGTCGCCGTCGGCGTCGATGACAGCGATGCCGGCGGAGTCGTAGCCCCGGTACTCGAGGCGCGCGAGCCCCGCGAGAAGGATGGCCTGGCTCTGCCGCGGGCCCACGTATCCGACGATTCCGCACATGCCTCCCATGGTAGGCGGAGGGTTATGCGAGGAGCCTGAACGAAAAGGTCGGCCCCGGTCAGAGGGCGAATCGGATGCCGCGGCTCAGAGTTTTCGCAGGAGCACGCGCTCGACCGTGTGGTCGGCTGCCTTCTGCAGCACCAGGCTCGCGCGATGCCGCGTCGGCAGGACGTTCTCCATCAGGTTGGGCAGGTTGATGTCGTTCCAGTAGCCCATCGCGGTCTGGACCGCCTCGTCGTCGGTCAGATGCGAGAAGACGTTGAAGAAGGAGTTCGGGTTCGCGAACGCGCCGGTGCGGAGGGCCATGAACCGCTCGACGTACCACTGCGCGATGTGCCCCGGGTCGGCGTCGACGTAGACGGAGAAGTCGAAGAGGTCGCTGACGGCGACGTCGTTCGGCGACTGCGGCGGCTGCAGCACGTTCAGCCCCTCGACGATCACGACGTCGGGTCGCCGGACCGTCGTGTGCGCGTCCGGAACGATGTCGTAGCGCATGTGGGAGTAGAAGGGCGCGCGCACTTCGGGCGCGCCGCTCTTGACCTCGGTGAGGAAGGACACCAGCGCCCGGCGGTCGTAGGACTCGGGGAAGCCCTTGCGCGCCATGATGCCGCGGCGCTCGAGCTCGGCGTTGGGGTAGAGGAAGCCGTCGGTCGTGACGAGCTCCACGCGCGGGGTGTCGGGCCAGCGGCTCATCAGCTCGCGCAGCAGACGCGCGATCGTGGACTTCCCCACCGCGACCGACCCCGCGACGGCGACCACGAACGGCGTCGTGACGTCGGCGTCCCCGAGGAACGCACTCGTCTCGGCACCCAGTCGCTTCGTCGACTTCGCGTACAGCGACAGCAGTCGCGAGAGCGGGAGATAGACCTGGGCGACCTCGGCGATGTCGAGCCGGTCGCCGAGGCCGCGGATCTGGACGATCTCGGTCTCGGAGAGGGGCTGGGCCATGCCGGCGGCCAATCGCGCCCACTCGGCCCGGTCGATCTCCCGGTAGAGGGAGAGGGCCGGCGAGACGGTGGCGGCATCGTCTGGTGACATCCCGCTCATCGTATCCGCTGCCGAACCGGACGCGGGGGGCGCCCCCCCCCGGGGGGCGCCCCCCCACCCAGACCCGAAAGCACAACCCGCCCCCCCAACATCGTACCCGCCCCCTACCGGCCCGGGGCCCCCCCCCCCGTTGTTGCGGAGCCCGCGCAGCAGGACGTGACTGCTCAGCCGGCCACGTGGTGGCCGTGGTCGGCGTGCAGTCCGCCGCCCCCGCCGGCCCAGGTGCCTTCTTCACCCGCCGGCTCCGGCAGCCGCAGCCCGCCCGGGACCGACACGCCGACGACGCCGTTGACGAGCTCGGTCGAATAGGAGTAGACGAGCACCGAGAGCGCGATCGCGTCGGCGTTCACCCCGAGCGCCTCCAGGCTGACGTTCTCGATGTCGTCGCACTCCTGGTGGTAGCACGGGTCGAGCCACTCGCCCGCCGTTCCGCCCCAGATCTCGGCCTGCTCGGGCGTCTTCTCGTCCTCGGCGCCCGTGAACAGACCGCCCGACGGGATGTCGGCGAGGATGAACGCCTCGTAGTCGCTGCGGCCGCTGAACTCGGCGTCGTCGTAGGGCGTGCCCACGCTGGTGAAGTAGCGCTCGAAGAGGTCCTCGATCTCGATCGAACCCTCGGGCACCACGACCGGCGCCTCGAACGTGGACTCGTCGCCGTCGTACACCATGTAGATGTAGTTGGGCGAGGCGACCATGTCGAAGTTGAGGTACAGCGCGATGCGGTCCTTCTCAGCCTGGCTGAGGCCCTCGACGTACTCGGTCGAGCCGATCAGGCCCTCCTCCTCGGCACCCCACCACGCGAAGCGCACGGTGTTCTGCGGCTTGAGCTTGCGGATGCTCTCCGCGACCTCGAGCAGCGCCGCCGATCCCGAGCCGTTGTCGTTGATCCCGGGGCCCTCGGGCACCGAGTCGAGGTGCGCGCCGGCCATGACGACGTTGTCGTCGTTGACCCCGGGCAGCTCGGCGATCACGTTCTTCTGCGGGTGGTTCTCGGGCTCGGGCTTCACCACGCGCGCGGTGGTGCCCGGTACGGCGGCCAGGGCGGCGCCCGAGGCGAAGTCCGTCGCGATCACCGGGATGTCGAGCGGATCGGGGTTCGCCCCGATGAGCGTGACGTTGGTGATCATGCCCGAGCGCTCCGGGGTGTTCCCCTGGTTCATGATGATGACCGCCTCGGCGCCGGCGTTCTGCGCGTTGCGCGCCTTCACACCGAACTCGCACGTGCCGCGCTGGATCAGGGCGATGTCGGCCGTGCCCGAGAAGTCGAGCCCAGCGAAGTCCGACTCCTCGCATCCGCTCGTCACGGGGTCGCGCGGCATGGCGAGGACGAGGTCGACGGGGATGACCTGACCTGTCACCGTTCCCGACCCCGATCCCTCGGAGAAGTTGCCTGCGGCCAGTGCGACGTTCTGGGGAGTGAGCTGCTGAAGCTCCGCCGGCGGCTGATAGGCGTAGTCGAACTCGTCGATCGACACCTCCCAGCCCGCGGCCTCCATCGTCTCGACGACGTAATCCACGCTCGCCTCGTATCCGGGGGTGTCGGCCGCCCGGTTGCCGCCGTTCGCGGTCGCGATCTCCTGGAACGCCTCGAGGTGCTCGTTGGCGCCCTCCGCCGTCACGCACTGGAGGAGCTTGGCGACGGTGTTGTTGGTGCGGTTGTCGCACTTGGCGGCGGGTGCCGCCGAGGCTGCGGCCGGCGCGATGGCCATCGCCAGGGCCGTCGCCGTGGCTGCGGCGATCGCCAGCCCGGCTCTGCGTGTCATGCGGGATCGATTCATGTTCTCTCCTTCACGAGGGCGCTCCTCGTCGAGCGCCATGCGCACGGACTCGCCACCGGGGGTGTCCACGCGCGGGGACGGATACCGGATCAGCATCCTGCCGCCGAGGCTAGACGCGGCCCGAAGGGGCCGGAAGGGCCCGCCGCGACTTCTCATCCGAGCCTCATGCGGCGTCACAGGGACCACGCGCGCGTCCCCGTGCCGATACTGTCGTGCCGTGCGCCTCGGAGTTCTCGACATCGGTTCCAACACCGTCCACCTGCTCGTGGCCGACGTCCGGCCGGGGGGCCGTCCACTCGCCGCGACCAGCCAGCGCACGGTGCTTCGGCTCATGCGCTACCTCGGCCCCGACGGCGAGGTCACCTCGGAGGGAGTGACGGCGCTGGTCGACGCGGTATCCGAGGCCGGCCGGGTCGCGGCATCCGAGAACGTCGACGAGCTCCTCGCGACCGCCACGTCCGCGGTCCGTGAGGCGGCGAACGGGCCCGAGGTCATCGCCCTCATCGAAGAGGCGCTCGGCCAGCCGCTCCAGGTCCTCGGCGGCGAGACGGAAGCCCGCTACACGTTCCTGGCGGTGCGGCGCTGGTTCGGATGGGCGGCCGGGCAGATCCTGCTCTTCGACATCGGCGGCGGATCGCTCGAGATCGCGGCCGGTGCCGACGAGCTGCCCGAGGCCGCGGCATCCGTCCCTCTGGGCGCGGGCCGCATGACGATCCAGTTCCTTCCGGACGACCCGCCCGGCGAGGATGCCGTCGAGCGCCTGCGCGCCCACGCCCGCGCGACCCTCGCGCCCGTCGCCGCGCAGTTCGGCGCGCTGGAGCGGCCCGACCACGTGGTCGGCTCCTCGAAGGCGATCCGGTCCCTGGCGAAGCTCGTCGGCTACCCGGCGCCCGGCTGGTCGGGGATCGAGCGGATGCTGCTCCCCCGCGCCGCGCTGGGTTCGTGGATCCCCCGCCTGGCGCGGATCCCGGCGAGCGCGCGTCAGGAGCTCCCCGGCATCACCCCGGACCGGACGTTCCAGATCGTCGCGGGAGCGGTCGTGCTGCACGAGGCCATGCGCGCGCTCGACGTCGACGAGCTCGAGGTGTCGCCGTGGGCGCTGCGCGAAGGGGTTCTCCTCCGCTACATCGAATCGCTGTCGTGGACGGGCGCGGCGCCCGCCTGACCCTTAGAGGGCCAGGCGCTCGCGGACGACGGCGGCGAGACCGTCGGCATGCCGACGGGCGTCCTCGGCCGAAGCCGCCTCGACCATGACGCGCACGAGCGGCTCGGTGCCCGAGGGGCGCAGCAGCACGCGGCCCGAATCGCCGAGCTCGGCCGCGACGGCGGCCACGGCATCCGACACCGCCTCGTCGCTGTTCGCGCGCGAACGGTCCACGTCCTTCACGTTGACCAGCACCTGCGGGTAGACCGTCATGATCGACGCCAGCTCGGCCAGCGTCTTGCCCTGCCGGGCCATCTCACCCACGAGGTGCAGCCCGGTAAGCAGGCCGTCGCCGGTCGTGGCGAACTCGCTCATGATGACGTGGCCCGACTGCTCCCCGCCGAGCGAGTAGCCGCCCTCGTTCATGCGCTCGAGCACGTAGCGGTCGCCGACGGCGGTCTGCTCGACGCGGATGCCGTGCGCGGCCATGGCGCGGTGGAGGCCGAGGTTGCTCATGACGGTCGCGACGAGGGTGTCGTCGACGAGGTGCCCGCGCTCCTTCATGGCCACGGCCAGGATCGCCATGATCTGATCGCCGTCCACGATGGAGCCGGCGGCATCGACGGCGAGGCAGCGGTCGGCGTCGCCGTCGTGGGCGATGCCGACATCGGCGCCGTGGGCGATGACCGCCTCGGCGAGCTTGTCGAGGTGCGTGGAGCCGACGCCGTCGTTGATGTTCAGGCCGTCGGGGTCCGCGCCGATGACGGTGACCCGGGCGCCCGCGTCGCGGAACGTCTCGGGAGAGACGCCGGATGCCGCGCCGTTGGCGCAGTCCAGCACGACGTGGATGCCGTCGAGGCGGTAGGGCAGCGAGGCGAGGAGGTGCACGACGTAGCGGTCCTCGGCGTCGGCGAACCGGCGGATGCGGCCGACGGCGGCTCCCGTCGGCTGCAGCTTGGGTCCTGCCATCGCGTGCTCGATGCGCTGCTCGACGATGTCGGGGAGCTTGACCCCGCCGCGCGCGAAGATCTTGATGCCGTTGTCGGGGGCGGGATTGTGCGAGGCCGAGACCATCACGCCGAAGTCGGCGTCCATGTCGGCGATGAGGTACGCCGTCGCGGGGGTGGGCAGCACACCGGCGTCCAGCACGTCGACGCCCGACGAGGCGAGGCCCGCCTCGACCGCAGCCGACAGGAATTCGCCGGAGACGCGGGGGTCGCGCGCGACGACGGCGGTCAGGCGCTTGCCGGCCGCCCGGCGCGCCTCGGCGGAGCGACCCGGGCCCCGGACGACCGCGGGCGCCTGGGCCAGGGTGAGGGCGAGTTCGGCGGTGAGGGGGCCGTTGGCCAGCCCCCTCACCCCGTCCGTGCCAAAGATCGGCATACGGAACGAGAGCCGATCAGCGCTTCGAGTACTGCGGCGCCTTGCGGGCCTTCTTGAGACCGGCCTTCTTGCGCTCGATGACGCGGGCGTCGCGCGAGAGGAAGCCGGCCTTCTTGAGGGCCGGGCGGTTGTTCTCGACGTCGATCTGGTTCAGCGCGCGGGCGATGCCGAGGCGCAGCGCGCCGGCCTGACCCGAGGGGCCGCCGCCCTGGATGCGGACGATCACGTCGTACGCGCCGGTGAGACCGAGCACCGTGAAGGGGTCGGTGATGAGCTGCTGGTGCAGCTTGTTCGGGAAGTAGTCCTCGAACGTGCGGCCGTTGACGGTGATGGTGCCCGAGCCGGGGATCACGCGCACGCGGGCGATGGCCTGCTTGCGACGGCCCACAGCGGCGCCGGAGACCGAGAGCACGGGGCGCTCGGCGGCGACGACGGTCTCGTCGGCCGGCGTCTCGGTCGAGTAGTTGGTGGTGTCTTCGATGTTCGCCACGAGTATGTCCTTAGTCTGTGCGGCGCTTACTGGGCGACCTGGTCGAGGGTGTACGTCTTGGGCTGCTGCGCCGAGTGCGGGTGCTCTCCGCCGACGTAGACCTTGAGCTTCGACAGCTGCTGACGGCCGAGGCTGTTCTTGGGGAGCATGCCACGGATGGCCTTCTCCACCGCGCGGACGGGGTTCTTCTCGAGCAGCTCCGCGTAGGAGACCGCCGTGAGGCCGCCCGGGTAGCCCGAGTGACGGTAGGCCATCTTCTTCTGGAGCTTCTGGCCGGTGAGGGCCACCTTCTCGGCGTTGACGATGATGACGAAGTCACCCATGTCGACGTGGTTCGCGAAGGTCGGCTTGTGCTTGCCGCGCAGGAGCGCGGCGGCGTGCGAGGCGAGGCGGCCGAGGACGACGTCGGTCGCGTCGATGACCAGCCACTCGCGCTGGGTCTCGCCAGCCTTGGGGGTGTAAGTGCGCGTCACAGTAGTGCTGCTTTCTTGGGTTCGAACGGAGAAGTTCGTGAATCCCACTCCGGGGTGGTTCGCTGGCCGAAGACCGTGGAACACGCCAGTGGAGGGCTCACGTTCGCGGTGCCGGGTCAGCTGAGCCGGACACCAAACGTCGAGTCTACGGCATCCGAATGCCCTGACCAAACCCGGGATCCCGGGCGCTGCGCCGGAGTCCTCGCTATTGTCGTCGACATGCCGCCCGCCGTGCCGTCGACCTCGGTCCAGCGCACGTACCGGTACCTGCGCATCGCGATCGCAGGGACCGTCGTGGTCATCTTCGTGTCCGTCGGCCTCGCCGCGACCTCGGTCGGCTGGCTCACCTCGGTCAGCGACTACTTCTACACGCCGGCGCGCAACGCGTTCGTCGGCGCGCTCATCGCCGCTGCGATGGCCCTGGTCGCCCTGTCCGGCCGCGGTGCCGAACGCGCGCTGCTCGACGCCGCCGCCCTCTTCGCACCGCTCATCGCGCTGGTGCCGACCACGCTCGCGCCGGGCAGCGTCCCCGGCGTCGCGGTGCCGTGCCCGCATCGCTGCTTCCCGCCGGAGTTCGAAGCGGATGCCGCCAACGGCGTGGCCACGTACCTCGTCGTCGGCCTGCTCACCATCCTGGTCGGGGCGCTGCTCGCCTCTCTCCGCCAGCTCTCGCTCGACCTCGTGGGCTTCAGCCTCGTCAGCGGTGCGGCGGTGCTCGTCGGAGTCGGCGCGACGTGGCTGTTCGCGCGCGACGCGTTCCTCGCGCAGGGGCACTTCGCGGCGACGATCGCGTTCTTCGCGCTGTTCGCCACGGTGGCGGTGCTCGCCGCCTTCCCCCGGCGAGGCGCTCCGCCGGCGACGGTGTTCCGCATCCTCTACGTCGCGATCGCCGTCGGACTGGTGGGAGTGCTCGTGGTGTACATCGTGCTCCTGCCCCAGGCCGACACGACGGGGGTGCCGGTCGTCCTCCTCGCCGAGGCCGCCGCCCTCGTGCTCTTCTTCGCGTTCTGGGTCGTGCAGGGGATCGAGAAGTGGCACGAGGCGGATCCGAGCATCGTGGCGGCCCGACCCGACGACGCGGCGACCTGACGCGCCGCGGGCGCGGGCCGGGTCAGGAAGCCTCGGCGCGCGGTGCACCCGCCGCGCGCGCCGAGCCCGCGATCGGACGCGCGGTCACGAGGATCGGGAGGTGGTCGCTGAGACCCTGCGGGAGCGTCCGCACGCGGTCGATCTCGAACCCCACGGACGTGGCGAAGTCGTAGTGTCCGCGGAAGAAGCGGTACCGCGTGTACGTGCGGGAGTCGCTGAGGTTCAGCTCGTAGCCCTGCTCGCGCACCTTCTGCCCCAGATGCTCCTTGAACACGGGGTAGTTGTAGTCGCCGACCATGAGCGCCGGGACCCCTTCGCCGAGGCTCTGCAGCTCGTCGAGGGCGGTGCGGATCTGGTGCCTGCGCAGCGAGTTCAGCGCGGTCAGCGGGGCGGCGTGGAACGACGCCACGATCATCTCCCGCCCGTCGTCGATGTCGTGCAGCCGCACGCCCAGCAGGCGTTCCTCGGCCGGCTTGAGCACACGGTCGTGCAGAGACTTCTTCAGGGCCAGCGCGCGCACGTCGACGGCGCGATAGGTGTTCTCGCGGTAGTACACCGCCAGCCCCAGCCGGTTGCGCTGCGTGGCATCGGCCAGCCGCAGTCCCTCGATCTCCTCGGGCAGATCGGTCGTATCGGCCTCCTGCAGGCACAGCACGTCGGCGCCGTGCGCCTCGACCAGATGGGCGAGCTCGCCCGCCGCGCGGTGCTTGCGCAGGTTGTACGAGATGACCTTCATGACCAGCACAGCCTAGGCCTGGTGGGTGACGTGCGTCCTGCCATCGAGTGGATCCTCCGTGCACTCACAGAGTACGAGAGGGTCCGGATCCGGTCCAGGCGCTAGAGTCCCCCCGTGACCCCGCCGCCGCGCCCCGCCTCCACGAGCCGGGGCCGTCCGAGCCGCCGGCAGGTGTGGGCTATCGCGACCGCGGCGGCGGCCGTGCTCGTCGTGGCGGGGGTGCTCGCCGTGATCGCGGCATCCGGATCCTCGTCCCTCGCGGGCCCGCCCGCCCAGGGGACGGTCGTCGTCGCCTCGGCATCGTCCAAGGCGGCCCGCACTGCGACGGCGTCGCCGGAGGGCACGGCCGCGCAGGCCGCCGCGGCGTACCTCGCCGCGCAGCCGACCGCGGTGTGGCTCACACCAGAGGCCGACCCGGCGGACGTCGTGGGAGAGCGGATCGC
>NZ_JAYRDE010000051.1:0-20921 GCF_041909575.1 Microbacterium sp.
CCCGCCGGGGGCGCCGCCCCCCGGGGGGGGGCGTGGCGCCGGGGGGCGGGGGGCCCCCCCGGCCCCCGGGCCCCCGCGCCGGTGGAAACGAGATTCGCTCCCACCCTCCCCGGTGAGCCGGGGATGGGCCGACCGGTGCGGTGGGAGAACCCACCGATCGACCCCTCGGGACGTGGTTGAGTCACGCACTCCGATCGAGGGGCAACCCGAATCGTCGGCTGGGGTGCCGACGAGCCCCTCACCCATGAAGACGGATGCGCGCGTCAACTCTGACGCGGCGGCGCGAACGATGTTCATTTTCGAGATCGCGTCATACCCGGCATCCGCCCTGAGTCCTTCGGTTGCGCCCGTGCGCTGTACGACGGGCCGAGGGGGTTACTTGACTGATTTCGACGACCGAAGCACCGGGACGGAAGAAAGCGAAAGGACGGACGCAGAACTCATCGACGCGACGCGCGCGGGTGATCGCGACGCGTTCGGGGCACTGTGGCGGCGCCACATCGAAGCCGCCCGCCGCGTGGCGGGTGCGGTGACCCGCAGGTTCGACGCAGACGATCTCACCTCTGAGGCCTTCGCGAAGGTCTACCGGGCCATCCGCGCGGGCAACGGTCCCGATGAAGCGCTCATGCCCTACCTCGCGGCGACCATCCGGAACACCGCGGCCACGTGGGGCACCCGCAGCCGCGAGATCGCCGTCGAGGATCCCACCGCGTATGTCGACACTCAGGACATGGTGCAACCCGCCGTCGAGCGGGATTCCGTGCTCTCGACCGCCTTCCTCTCGCTGCCCGAGCGCTGGCGCGAGGTGCTCTGGTACAGCGAGGTCGAGGGGTACACGGCCGCCGAGATAGGGCGCGCACTCGGCCTGTCGGCCAACGCCGCAGCCGCCCTCACATATCGGGCGCGAGAAGGTCTGCGCACGGCCTGGGTGCAGGCTCATCTCGAGACGATCGACTCCGATGCGGAGTGCCGATTCGTCACCAAGAACCTCGGGGCCTATGCGCGCGGATCGGTCAGCGCCGCGACCCGCCAGCGCATCGAGCGCCACCTCGAGCGGTGCCCCTCCTGCAGGGCGCTGGCCGGCGACGCGGCGACGGTGTCGCGGCGTCTGAGGGCGCTCGTCGTCGTCGGATTCGGGACGGCTGCCGCCGGCGTCGCGCTGCCGCTCGCGCAGCCCGCGCCCGCCGTCGCCGTCGCCGGCGTCGCCGCGGCGCACTCGCATCGATCCGCCCGGACGCTCGCGCAGAGCGGAGTCGCGGTCGTCGCGACGCTGGCGGCCGCGGTCGTCGCCACCGCCCTCCTGCACCCGCAGACGCCGGTGGATCCTGCTCCGACCGCCACGCCGTACGCCCTGCTCGCCCCGTCTCCCGAAGCCGCGCCCCGCGCGACGAAGGCGCCGGCAGGACGGCCGTCGCCGGCATCCCAACCTCGCCAGACCACGCCGCCGTCGCCGGTCCCGGCGATCCCCGCAACCCCCGCAACTACCAGCCCGAGTCCGAGTCCGAGCCCAACTCCGACACCGACGCCCACGCCGAGCCCGCGACCCCCACAGGCCGCCACCCTCACCGTCGACCCCCTCGCGCAGCCGTACCCCTTCCATCCGGCCTTCACCGGTTCCGCGACGGCGGGGGCCACCGTGAGCATGTCGTCCCCAACCGGAACGCGGAGCGCCGTCGCCGACGCGAGCGGCCGGTGGAGTCTTCCGGCGGAGACAGCGCTGCCCGTAGGAACCAGCGTCCTCGAGTTCACGGCCCGCGCCCCCGGACGCGCGTCCGTCGCGGTGCAGGTCGCCTTCGAACTCGCCGGGCTCGAGGTCTGCGCGTGTCAGAGCCGTCGTCAGGGTACCGAGTCGCTCACCGTCGACATCACCGGGCTGCCGGGGCGATCGGTGCAGATCGAGCTCTCCGGCATCCGCTCCGAGGTCGTGCTCTCGCAGGACGGCACGGCGACGCTCGTCCTCCCGGCCCCGCCCGGGCATCGTCACAGCCTCCTCGGGCGCTACGTCGACGGAACGCACGAAGGTCGCTGGTTTCCCGCATCCCGGTGCCCGACCAGCGACTCAAGCTGAGAGTTGCCTGAACGCGCGTCATGATCCTCATCGCCTCCGGTCTTTATCTCTTAGCTCCGACTGGGAGCCGGAATGCTGTGGGGGGCACGTGAGCACGACGATCGATGCGCAATGGGACGTGATCGAAGACGTCCGGACCGACGACGAGCTGGTGGATGCCACGCGCGCCGGCGACGTCGAGGCCTACGGGGTGCTCTGGAAGCGGCATGCCCCGACCGCACGACGGGTGGCACGAGCGATCACCACCGCCTTCGACCCCGACGATCTCGTCGCAGAGGCGTTCGCCGCGGTGCTGTCCGCGATCCGAAGCGGAGGGGGTCCTCGCGACGGCTTCCGGCCCTACCTCTTCGCGGCGATCCGCAACACCGCCGCGACCTGGGGCTCGCGCTCGAAGGAGCTGGCGACCGACGACCTCGACGCGCGGTCGGCCCCGGCCGATGACCCGGTGGAGCGGTACGCGGACCGAGCGCTGATGGCCACCGCGTTCCGCAGCCTGCCGGAGCGGTGGCGCACGCTGCTCTGGTACCTCGAGGTCGAGGGGATGAAGCCGCGCGAGATCGCACCGCTCATGGGCATGTCGCCGAACGCGGTCTCGGCCCTCGCGTACCGTGCCCGCGACGGCTTCCGGCAGGCGTGGCTGGCGGGCCACATCGCCGAGCAGTCTCGCCCGGCCGAGTGCGCGTGGGTCTGCGAGCGGGTCATCGCGACGGGCAAGAAGCCGTTGCCTCGCGCGGATCGCGGTCGTTTCGAGGGCCACCTTCATGCGTGTCGCGCCTGCCAGATCGTCGTCGACGACGTGAAGAACGTCTCGCAGCGACTGCGCGCGATCATGATCCCGCTGGTGCTCGGGGGGACCGCCTCCGTCGGCCTGCTGCCCAGTGGCGCGGACTCGGCGTCAGCGCACACGGGCTCGGGGTCCGCCATCCCCCGCACCGTCCACCGCTCCGCCGGCTCGCTGCCCGGCATGCTCCTCGTGGCCGCCGGAGTCGTCGCCGCGCTGATCGTGGCTGCCGGCACCCTCGCCGCCGTCGCCGCCGTACTTCCCGCCCAGCGGTCAGCCGCGGACTCCGCGATCATCGCGCGCCCGCTCTCCGCGCCCGCGGACGACGCCGCTTCATCGCGCCCGACCACTGCCCCGCGGCCGGCGGCGACGCCGCGCGCTGCACAGCCGACCCGGCCCCAGGTCGTGCCGGCGCCGGCGCCCGCTCCGCCGCGTGCGCAGTCGCCCGTCGCGCCCTCGGCCGCGGCGCCTCAGCCCCCGTCCGACCCCGTGATCGAAGAGCCCGAGGCGCCGGTGGAGCCGCAGGAGCCGCCCGCGGTGCCGCGGTTCACCATGACCCTCGCCCCGTCGATGCCCGTGCCTCCAGTGCTCTCAGGAGTGGCCGAGCCGGGCGCGACGCTGGAGATCCTCGACGAGCTCGGTGCCGTTCTGGTCTCGACCCAGGTGGGCGCGGACGGCGTCTTCTTCGCCGACGTCTCCGGCGACGCCCTGCGCCAGGGAATGACGCTGTTCGCGCGCGTCGCAGGTGACTCCGCGGACGAGACTGGAACGAGCGGCGGCCTCGGCCCCCTCACCTTCGCGACGCCCGCCGTGTCCTCGCCGAGTGGCGACCACTCCCTCTCGATGACCGATCTCGACGGGGATGGGGACGCCGACGACGCTCGAGTCGAGATCACCGGCCTTCCCGGTGCTTACGTCTCCCTCCTCATCGACGGGATTCCCCAGCAGCCCGTGCTGATTCCGGACGCGGGTTCCGCCTCGTTCGACATGGTCGACGTCCATCTCGGCTCCCATGAGCTGTCCCTCCGGTACCTCGATGGCGTCGGGCGATCCGGCGTCGCGGTCGATCACCACGTGATCGTCGTCCCGGGCTCGCCCGACGCGCCGTAGGCCATTTCCGCGGGCCCGGCACACTTCCCTCGGCGCGAGTCGGCGCGGGAGGTGCTGTGCCCCAAGCACCGCACCCCCCGCGCCCCCCGAGGCGGGATCCCCATCCCGCTCCTCGGATTCGGGAGGTCCCAGGCGCCGGAATGCAGGGATTCCGGCACGTCCTCCCTACCAAGGAGGACGACATGCATCCTCGAAGATGACGCGACATCCGATGAGGCTCCACGAGTGCGGATGCCGTCATGATCTGCGCCCGCTGAGGTCAGACAGTCATCGGCAGCGAAGCCGCGCTCCCGTGGGCCGCATCGATCGAGAGGACACGCGATGGCACGCCTGAATCCCTACATCAGCTTCGACGGGAACGCCCGTGAGGCGATGGAGTATTACCGGACGGTGTTCGGCGGCACGCTGCAGATGGACACGTTCGAAGAGTTCCCGATGGACGGCATGACCGATGATCAGCTTCAGCTGATCATGCACGCGCAGCTGGAGACGCCCGCAGGCTTCACCCTGATGGGCGCGGACACGCTGCCGGGGATGCCGTTCGAAGCCGGCGCACGGATCACGATCTCGTTGAGCGGCGCGAGCTCCGACGAGGTCGCGCTGCGCGGGTGCTGGGACGCACTGGCGCGGCACGGCACGGTGACGATGCCGCTGGAGACAGCGCCGTGGGGTGCGGCGTTCGGCGGGCTGGTGGACCGGTACGGGGTGCAGTGGTTCGTGAACATCGGCGACGCGACCCAGCGGTGAGCATCGTCGGACGCCCGCGACGTCGGGAGGTGTGATGGCGACGGTCCGCGTCACTGCCGTCCCCGCCGCCGAGCTCGCCGCGATCGACAGGCTTCTGGAGTTCCGGCTGCTCGGCGACATGCCCGAGTCGCTGCGCAGCATCCTCGACGAACTCGGCGCCGCCGCGCGGGTCGACGCGGCACGGGCAGCCGCCCCGCATCTCGCGCCCGAGGTGCTGGGCGTGATCCATCCGCTCGCGAGCGGCGCATCCGGCGCGCAGACGGCCCGCTCGGACGCGGGGTGGGTGGCCAACGCGGTCCGCCTCGATCAGCGCGCGACCGTGCGATCCCACGAGCTGATGAGAGACTTCGTGCGGTGGCGCGAGGAGTACGCGTCGGCCTACCTCATCGCCCGCCGGGAGTGGTGGCGGGCGCGACTCGGGCACCTCATCACCGACGGCGAGCAGGACGTGCCCGCAGCGGTCCTGCGCGACGCCCGGGCCTAGGTTCCGGCGTCCTCGGTGAATGCCGTGTAGACGCCGTAAACCGCGAGACCGGCGAGATGCCATGCGTGCGTGCCGTCGGCACCGAGCGACACCTCTCGCGGCCGGTCGACGGCATCCGGATCGATCCGGCGGTGGTCGCTCATCCCATCGATCACGCCCATGACGGCCAGCGCGAGGTCCCGCGCGGTGAGCCCGGTCCTCATCCGCAGTCCGAGCGCCGTGTTGAGCCGCCCGTAGACCTCGGCCATCCGCTCGACGTAGCGCTGCTCGATCTCTCCGAGGAGGACGCGGATGCCCTCTCCGCCCGGGACGGAGTCACCGCTGGCCAGTGCCGCCGACAGACTGCGGTACGCGCGCCAGGTGAGGGAGTCCTCGACGGCGACGATGTTGTGCGCCGCAGTCTCGCGGATGACGGCCTGCAGCGCCGCCTCACGGCCACCCGGCTCGGCCGCGGCCGCCGCGATCGTGCTCTCGAGCAGCAGCAGGGTCGCCTCGTCGAAGCCCGCCTCGAACCCGGGATCGGCCTCGAACAGCGCGCGGACGAGGTCGGCGATGAAGGCGTCACGGTCCGGCCAGATCCGGAAGACCGTCGATCGCGGCACTCCCGCGGCGCGGATCAGATCCTCCAGCTCGAGGTTCGCGTAGTCGAGGTGCAGGCCCTCGGAAGCGACCCGCTCGATCGCCGTCCCGAGCATCAGGGCGCGTGTCTCGCCTGCGGGCCTCCGGGTGCGGGGTTCCAGGTTCGACATGGTCCGATTATCGCCTGTGCGAGGCGGCCATGGGCGGTCGGGTCGCGGTGCCGGGTCCCCAGAACCCGGCACCGGCACGGGCCGCTCGGCTGCGCACTCCTCTGCGGCCCGGTGTGCCCTACCCCCCGGCGAGCACATGGACACTTTAGAGACTGCGAGTCTCAAGTTTCAAATCCGTGTCGGATGCCGCGTCACCGCGCACCCGACAGGTACCTGCACGCGCCTCCCAGCGAGCAGAATGGGTCCCGCGGCTGCTTCAGGTCGCGGGATCAGGAGCTTCGCATGGCGGGATTCGATGGCAGGTGGGCGATCGAGGTCGCGACACTGGCGGGGTCACGACGCTACGACCTCACGCTCAGCACAGCGGGCACGGCGCTCACGGGCACGGCGGTGGGCGCGTCCGGCCCGGTTCCGATCCGCTCGGGCACGGTGACGGGGGACGTGGCGCAGTTCGTTCTGGAGCTCGCCGCGCCGTTGCCAACGTCGCTGGTGTTCCGGCTCCAGGTCGTGGGCGACCGCGTCACCGGAACGGCGCAGTCCGGCCCGTTCCCGCCCTCGAACGTTCTCGGAACCCGCGTCGCCTGACGCCCGTCCGATTGGAACGCGCACCGCGCCGGCGCGGCCCGGGTCCTGTCACGCGTCAGTGGTGGAAGGTGCCCGCTTCCTCCTCGGTCATCGAGTTCACGATCGGGTGCGCGTCGAAGTGCGCGATCGCGTCGCGGTAGTCGTTCATGAGGAGGGATGCCGCGTCGCGGTCGAATCCCTGGCGCACGAGGATCCGCTGCAACGGAAGATCTTCGCGGTCCTTGGGCATCGTGTACGCCGGCACCTGCCAGCCGCGCGTGCGCAGCCGGTCGGCGAGGTCGAACAGGTTGAACGGATGCTCCACCCCGTCCTTGAGCTTCCACGACACGGCGGGGATGCCGCTCTGCGGGCCGCCGTCGTTGATGATCTCGAAGTGCCCGAGCTGGGCGATCTGCTCGGCCAGGTACATCGCGGTGTCGTGGCACGACATCTGCACCTTGCGATAGCCCTCCCGGCCCAGCCGCACGAAGTTGTAGTACTGCGCGACGATCTGACCGCCGGGGCGTGAGAAGTTCAGCGCGAACGTCGGCATGTTGCCGCCGAGATAGTTCACGTTGAAGACCAGGTCCTCCGGCAGGTCCGCGGCATCCCGCCACACGATCCAGCCGACGCCCAGCGGCGCGAGGCCGAACTTGTGACCGGACGTGTTGATGGATTTCACGCGGGGGAGCCGGAAGTCCCACACCAGCTCCGGCACCGTGAAAGGCGCCAGGAAGCCGCCGCTGGCGCCGTCGACGTGGATCGGGATGTCGAGCCCGGTCTCCTCCTCCAGTGCGTCGAGTGCGTTGCTCACCTCGTGGACCGGCTCGTACTGCCCGGTGAAGGTGACCCCGAGGGTCGGGACGACGCCGATCGTGTTCTCGTCGACCCGCTTGATCACCTCGTCGGCGTTCATGATGAAGCGCTCGCCCTCCATCGGGATCTCGCGCAGCTCGACGTCCCAGTAGCGGGCGAATTTGTGCCAGCACACCTGCACCGGGCCGGTGATCAGGTTCGGCTTGTCCGTCGGCTTGCCCGCCGCCCGCTGACGTGCCCGCCAGTTCCACAGCAGCGCCATGCCGCCGAGCATCGCCGCCTCGCTCGATCCCGTGGTGGACGTGCCGAGCGTGTTCTGCGCCTCGGGCGAGTTCCACAGGTCGGCGAGGATGTGCACGCAGCGGGCCTCGAGCTCGGCCGTCTGCGGATACTCGTCCTTGTCGATCATGTTCTTGTCGAGGGTCTCGGCCATGATCGAGCGCACCTCGGGCTCCAGCCAGGTCTGACAGAACGTCGCGAGGTTCTGCCGCGAGTTGCCGTCGAGCATCAGCTCGTCGATCACCACCTGATACGCGTGCCGTGCCAGGTGCTCGTTCTGCGGCATCCGGTACTTCGGAAGCGACACCGACAGGTCGGTGGAGGCGAACACCTCGTCGAGCAGCTCGTCGCGGATGTCGTCCTTGTTGTGCAGCATGTCGTGGTCCTCCGGTGCGCGCCTGAACTCGCCGTGTCCAGGCGGCCAGGAGGGACGTCGGCGAGGGTTTCGAGGCAAGACTGGCCGGGGCCCTGCGGTGTGTCAACCCTCCGGCGGGGTGATCCGGAGGGTGAGGCCGTCGCGCGTCAGATGTAGCCGAACAGGGGCGGGAAGACGACGACGATGATGGCCGACCAGACGAGGTAGACCGGCATGAACCCGGTCTGCCAGCGCTCGAGCCGATCCCACGGCGTGCGCCGGAGGATGAACCGCAGGTGCAGCCACGCGGCGCCCGCGAGGTTCGCCAGCAGAATCAGGTTGAGTCCGAGCGACGCGAGCTTGTTCGGGCTCGCTCCGTACTCGGCGATCCGGCCGATCATCGCGATCAGCACGAGCAGGTCGACGAGGATGGCCGCGATCAACATCACGAGCTGCAGCCGTTCGAACCAGGACGGGGGCGCGAGCGGGTCTCGGGCCGACATCGCGTACAGCAGCAGGCCGAGCACGACCACGAGCACGACGTCGAACACGATGAGCAGGTCGCGCTGCCCGAACATCTCCGGGGCGCCGTCCACGGGCTCGACGAGGCTGCCCTGCAGGAGACCCGCCACGAAGAACGCCAGAAGCAGAAGTGTGAACAGCGGACTGAAGAGCTTGGTGAGCACGGGGGCGATGTTCTCGATGACGCTCTGCTTGGCCTCGACGAGCCACCCGGCGATGACCACAGCGCCGGCCACGCCGCACGGAATCGCCCACTCCTCCACGAAATCCGCGGCGTCGAGCCCGATGGCGCCGAAGACCGCGATCGTGAGCGCCACGAGCACCGCCCCGCCCAGGGCGATGAGCACGAAGTAGACGAACCATTCGCCGGTGAACCGGATGAAGTCCATGCGCGCCCGGCTCGAGCGCACGTCGCCTCCGACGTAGGCGATGCCCACGACGATCCACAGGGCGACGACCGCCTGGATCGCCGCGAGGGCGAGGGTCGCGGCATCCGGTTCGAAAGGGTACAGATTCAAAACCAGTGCGGTCCCAGCGAACGGGAGCGCGACGGCGGCCGTCGTCACCATCGACGCGCGGCGACGGATCAGGAAGTAGGCGGCGAGGAAAGGAAGCACGAGCAGCGCGAGGTTGCGGATGTAGAACTCGCCGCCGCTCGCGAAGCCGATGCCGAACAGCGCCGGGATCTTCACCGCCACCGCGGCCGCCACGGCGAGGCCGACGGCCAGCGGGAGCGCGCGGGAGCGCGACGCGTCGGCGCCGGGGTCCGCGATCACCAGCTGCTTCCAGAGCCTCTCCGAGTGCTCGCGGGCGAACTCGCGCGAGAGCTCGTCGACGCCTCCCATCCGTTTGACCGCCACGAGGAACGCCTCATCGGGGGCGAGACCGGATGCCTCGAGCCGGCCGATCTGGTCGCGCAGGTGATCCTCGAGCTCGTCGACGTCGCGACCGGCGATGGCGTCGCGGCGGGCGACGTAGGTCCGCCACGCGGCGATCTGCTCTTCGACGCCGGGGTCGAGGTCGGGGCTCATGCCGGTGCACCTCCGAGCGCGAACGTGCTGCGTCCGCCGTCCCGGTCGGTCCACACCTGCTGCAGCGCGTGGCTCACGACGCTCCACTGGCGACGCTGCTCGGCGAACGCGGCTTCGCCTGCGGGGCTGAGCCGGTAGTGCTTGCGGGGTCGTCCGGCCGGCGAGGCTCCCCACGTCGCCTCCACGTGCCCGAGTCGCTCGAGGCGATGGAGAAGGGGATAGAGCATGCCGTCGCTCCACTCGAGTTCGCCGCCGGACAGTTCGCCCACTCGCTGGAGGATGGCGTACCCGTACGACTCGCCCTCGGCGAGGATGCCGAGCACCATGGGGGTCGCCGCGGCGGCGACCAGGTCTTTGCCGATCTTCACGCGATCACCCTATACCTAGAAGCACAAGGTACATAGAGCTGCAAGGTACGAAGTGCCGGGCGGGAACTCCCATCCCGGATACGCTGGGGGAGGCATCCGTCCGACCACCCGAGGAGCTCCGCCCGTGCCGATCGTCGTGATGGGGGTCGCGGGATCGGGAAAGTCCACGATCGCCGCCGGCCTGGCGAAGCGCGTCGGGGGCACGTTCCTCGATGCCGACGACTTCCATCCCCCCGCGAACGTCGCCAAGATGCGGGCGGGCACGCCGCTGACTGACGAGGACCGGATGCCGTGGCTCGCCCTGGTCGCGGAGGCTATGGTGGCTGCGGAGCGGCGTGACGGCACCGCGGTCGTCGCCTGCTCGGCGCTCCGGCGGACGTACCGCGACAGCATCCGGGCCATTGCTCCCGACGCCTTCTTCGTGCAGCTCGACGGATCCCCCGAGCTCCTCGCCGAGCGCATCGGCGCGCGGACCGACCATTTCATGCCGGCCTCACTGCTCACCTCGCAGCTCGCCCTGCTCGAGCCCCTCGGACGGGACGAGGTCGGAGCAGTGGTGTCGATCGCCGCCGCGCCCGCCGACGTCGTCGCCGCGGCCTACGAGAGCTGGGCGGATGCCGCCGGCTCTGACAGGCTGTAGCCACCCCGGATCGGCCGGGGGCGAGGCAGGAGTGCGCATGGCCGGCAAGTACGATCTCGAGACGACGACGCTCGGCGAACTGCTCGACGACCCGGAAGCCCGCGGCCTCATCGTCGAACTGGTGCCCGAGCTGCCCGACCACCCGATGATCGGGTTCGCGAAGGGCATGCCCGCGGCGGCGGTGCTGAAGATGGCGGGCGGTCAGCTTCCCGCCGACACGCTCGACCAGCTCACGACCCGCATCGCCGCTCTCTGAGCCTCACTCCGCCGCGCGTGCGATCTCGGTCTTGCGGCGCTCGCGCATCGCGAGGAACAGCGGGAAGGTGAAGGCGAACGCCGTGATCGCCGCGCCGACGACGTAGAGCCACCCGAAACGCATGCCGAGGCGGCGCGCCTCGACGATCACGAACACGCTTCCGGCCACGGCGACCACGAGCAGGTCCACGGTGATCGACGAGACCGCGGGACCGCTCGAGACGAGATCGCCGAGGAAGTCGCGCAGCTGGAGGATCGCCAGCGCGTTGAAGATCCAGGTGCCGATCAGCCCCGCGACGGCGAGGCAGAGGTAGACGACGGCGAGCGGAGTCCAGTGACGCGTCATGCGCCGATCATGCCCCGGCGACCGCGGCGGGCACCGCTTCGCGTGCGGTGCGCCCCGACTCAGCCCTGCGCCCGCGGCCTGGTCCGTGACAGCGGCACGTTCGCGATCCCGGCCGCGAGCACCACGACGGCGGCCACGATCGGGGCGACGAGCGCCGCCTGCGTGCCTGCGGTCTCGGCGAGGATCCCGGTGAGAGCGGATGCCGCGGACTGGCCGACCACGACCGCCGAACCCAGCATCGTCATGACAGTGGCCGAGCGCCCGAGCGGGCTGCGCGCCGCAGCGAGGCTGTACTGGGTGACGAGGGTCGGGCCGATGCCGATGCCGATCACGAGGAGGCACGCGGTCATCGCGCCGACGCTGCCGGCGAAGGGCAGGGCGAGCGTTCCGCCGACCAGGACGAGCCCGAACACGAGCCACCGCGCCGGGAGGGTGAAGCGAGCGGGGAAGAGGGCGACGCCGAGTGCCAGCGCGGCCGATCCGATGCCCATCGCACCGTAGACCAGGCCGGCCTGCTCGGGCACCCCCCGCTCCGCCATGAAGGCCGTGAGGGAGGTGAGCATCGCGCCGAAGAACAGGCCCATCCCCAGCGTGCCGACGACGGTCGTGAGCAGTGCCGGGCGGAGCAGCTCGCGCGCGGCCGCCTGCTGCGGCTGGGCGCCGTGGGCGACAGGGGCCGCGGCAGCGGTCGGATGCAGGGCGAATGCGGTCACGAACACCAGGGCGAGCACGGCCGCGCCGATCACGGGGGCCGCCGGGCTCATGGTGGTGGCGAGCAGTCCCACGATCACCGGGCCGAAGACGAACACGATCTCGTCCGCGGCGGATTCGTAGGCCATCGTCCCGCCCACGGCGGCGTCACGGCGGTCCTTCGAGAACGTGCGGCCGATGATCCCGACCAGCCGGCTGCGCGAGAGCGGCGCGACCTGGGGCATCGACGCGCCGATGAGGAACGCGACGACGAGGAGCGCGGCATCCGGAACCGCGGCGAACGCGAGCCACGCGATCGCGACCAGCAGCAGGCTGTTCACGGTGCCCGCGATGAGCAGCACGCGGCGCTGGCCGAAACGGTCGGCGGCAGCGCCGAGCAGCGGACCGAACAGGGCGGTGCCGAGGCCCGTCATGGCGGACGTGAGGCCGCCGAGGGCGAGCGAGTCGCGCGCCGAGACCACGAGGGTCAGGATGCCGACCACCATCATGGCGAAGGGCAGGCGCGCGATCAGCGCGATCGGGAAGTAGCCGAATCCGGCCTCGCGGACGAGGCTCGTGCGGCGAGGCGCCGCGAGAGTGGTGTGCATCGTTGTTCCTGTGCAGTTCCGCCGCGGGATGCGGCACGTCGTGCCGCCTTGGCCGCGGGGCCAGGTAGATACACATCGAGGATGGTGACCCCAGTCTACCGGGTGCGGCCCGGGCGGTACCTGAGGGTGCCCGGCGATAGGATCCGGGCATGTCTTTCCAGGCCTACCTCGACGCGGTCGAGACCAAGACGGGACTCACCCCGCGACAGCTGATCGACCTCGCTCACGACAAGGGCTTCGACGAGACGACCAAAGCGACGCCGATCGTGGAGTGGCTCGCCGCCGACTACGGCCTCGGGCGCGGCCACGCGATGGCGATCGTGCACGTGATCACCAAGGGTCCGCAGATCAGCGACAAGCACGTCGACTCCGGCGGGACGCACTCCGACCCGTCGAACACCCTCTGGCTCGACGGGAAGGCTTCCAACCCGGCCGGCTGAGCGTCAGTCCCGGGATCGCCGCCACCAGCGGCGGCGCGGCGGCGCGGCATCCGGTGACGGCTCGGGGCGACGGGAACGGCGCCCGGCCCAGGCCACGATCTCGGCCTCGACGTCGCGCAGAGGTGTGATGACGGGCGGCCCGCCGAGCAGCTGACGCCGCGCCTCGATCACGCGCCGGTTGAAGTCCTCGAGGGTCTCGCGCACGTCCTCCTCGCGCGAGAGCTCGTCGAGCCGTGCCTCGAGCTCGGCGTCCTCGACCCGCAGTCGAAGGGCCGGCGGGCCGAGACCCGTCAGCTGCTCGGACTGGATCTTGCGCCGGATCCACCAGTCCGGGTCGTGCGAGGACCCGAGGCCCGGGATGGGCTTGCCCGCGCCCGGCAGGTCGTCGAAGTCGCCGCGCCGGATCGCCTGCTGGATCGTCACCTCGACATAGGCCGCACGGTCGACCGCGCCCGCTGCGCCGGACCGGGACTCCTCGGCCGCAGCATCCGTCCCTCCGCCGTCGCGCTCCTGGCGATAGCGCGCGGCCGAGATGCGGGGATCGTCGCTCATCGTCACCTCCGGTCGATGCGGTCAGCCCACGTGGGTGCGCCAGGTGTGCTGCGGGTCGAAGCCCAGCAGGCGACGCGCCTTGTCGATCGACAGGAGCGTGTCGTTCGGGCCGAAGTCGCGGGCGACCGGCACGCCCGGGAACACCTCAGCGAGGAGTTCGGCGTTGGGGCGGGACATGACGGTGTCGGATGCCGCGATCAGGAAGTTGTCGAAACCCGGCGGGGCGACCTCGAGGGCGCGCTGGACGGCCTGGGCGCCGTCGCGGGCATCGATGTACCCCCAGAGGTTCCACTTGCGCAGGCGCGCATCCGCGTCGAACGAGGGGAACTCGGCGTAGTCCTCGGGCACCATCACGTTCGAGAAGCGCAGCGCCGTGATCGACAGGTCGGGGTGCCAGCGCACCAGCTCGAGCGCGAGGCGCTCCTCGAGGGTCTTGACCAGCGAGTACACCGACTCGGGGCGCGGTGCGTAGTCCTCGTCGACCGGCACATAGGGCGGCGGCGCGTCGAACGGGAGGCCCTGGACCGTCTCGCTGGAGGCGTAGACGATGCGACGGATGCCGAGCCGCACCGCCGCCCAGAAGACGTTGAACGTCGCGGCCATGTTGTTGTGGAAGGTCGCGATGTCGCTGCGGATGCCGGGCGCCGGGATCGCGCCGAGGTGCACGACCGCGTCGATGCCGTCGTGGCGATCCCCGACTCCTCCGAACGCGTCGATCACCTGGCCGTAGTCGGTGAGGTCGACCTGCACGAAGGAGGGTCCGCGTGTGCCGACGACGTCCATGCCGATGACGTCGTATCCCGCCGCCCGGAGCTCGCGGGCGACGACGGTTCCGAGCTTTCCGGTGGACCCGGTGAGAGCGATGCGCATGCTTCCAGCGTGCCACGGCTGCGGCATCCGGGTCCCGAAACCAACCCGGGCGTCAGGCCCGAGACGTCTCCAGCCGGCGCAGCCGCCGGCGCGCGAAGTCCTGGGCGCGCGGTCCGGAGTTCAAGGCCCGCTCGGTCACCGCGAGGACGACCCGTGTCGCGGTGACGGCCGGGAGCAGGGTGCGTCGCACTCCCAGCAGCTTCCGGTACCGGCGCGGGATGGTCGCGACCGCGCCCGCGAACAGCACGCGGTAGGCCAGCGACATCGAGCGCGATCCGGGGAACGGCGGACGGCGGAGGAAACGCACGACGTCGTCGACGCGCTCGTCGCGTCGCAGGATGCCGCGCTCGAGGTAGTCGTCGAGCTTCGCTCGGAGCTCCGCCTCGGTGCGCGGCGGCTCGGCCACCCGCATGAGCCGTCCGGCAGTCGCCCACTCGCCGACGTAGCCGTCGGCACCGCCGGGAATCGCGCGGCCCCAGGTCTGGTGGCACGAGAGGAACGCGTCCGTGAAGGCCAGGTGCACCCACTCGACCAGTTCGGCGTCAGCCGCCGAGTACGAGCGCTCGGCCCCGTCCGCGGCCCGGTAGGTGCCCGTCACCCGCTCGTGGAAGCGCCCGACCCTGGCCGTCTCGCGCTCGGCCTGGGCGCGCGAGCCGTAGGTGAGGCAGATCACCCAGCGGACCGTGCCCGTGAGCCGGCCGATCGGATCCTCCCGGTAGCGCGACCAGTCGTGAACCCCCGCGAGCGCGCCGGGATGCAGCGCCTGCATCAGCAGCGCCCGGATGCCCGCGACCATCGTGCCCATTCCGCCGTGCACCACCCACGCCGCGCCGTCTTCGGGGAAGTAGCCCGCGTCGTCGCCCTCGGCGAGGTCGCGCACCCAGGGCGGCGTGCCGGCGGGGTCGCCCGAGAGGGCGGTGAGCAGCCGCGCGCGCACGCCGGCGATCGCGCCGCTGCGGCCTCCGGCATCCGTCTTCGTCACCCCTCCAGCGTCCCACGGCGACGGATGCCGCGGCCCGCCAGACGGGCCGTTCGGGCCGGGCCGGCCGGACCGCCCCGGGCCGAAAGACTGCCGCGTCACGGTGACACGCCGCTCCGGGATGCCGCGACGCGGCGTGTCACGTGACCGAGCAGTCTTTCGGCCCGATGTCGGGGCGACGGATCAGCCGCAGGTGCGCGCCGCGTAGTCGGCCGTCACCGTGCCGGACACCGCGCCGTGGGTGACCGTCGCCCGCACCTCTCCCGCGGCGATCGAACCGGCGCGCGTCGTGAACGCGTACGAGGTCGTCTTGCCGGCGGGGATCGTGGCCGACCTCGTGCCGAACGACGTCTGCACTTCGACCTGCGCGGCGTCGGTCGAGCCGTTCGCGAGCGTGGCGGTGAGCACCACCTTGCCCGAGACGCAGCGCGTCGCCGTCGACACCTGGACGTCGACCGCCGGTTCCACCGTGACGGTGGCCTCGACGGGCATGCGCGAGTCGTCCTGTGCGACGCCCGCGACGGTGAACGTGCCGGGGGCGGCGTAGCTGGCGGGATCGACGGCCTCCCATGCGACGGCGACCGTCTGCTGCGAGCCGTCGGCCTTCGTGAGCTCGGCCTGCGGCAGCACGGGCGCCGCGCCGGCGCGGGTCGTGACGTCGAGCGCTCCGACGGACGCGACCGCGATGTGCGGCGCGTACGCCTCCAGCACCTTCTGGTACTCGGCGCGGGTGACCGGGATCACCGTGCCGTGGCGGGGCTTGCCGCCGTCGGAGTTCTGCGGCAGGTTGGCCCGGAGCTTCGTCCCCAGCGGCACCCACGAGTCGCCGTCGGCGATGTCGTCCGAGCCGAACGGGATGTAGTAGTTCGGTCCGCCGTGGTAGTTCGGCTGATCGATGAAGAGGAACCAGTCCAACCCATTCACGTCGCCCTCGTTCGCGGGGAAGATGCTCGGGCCCTCGCCGCTCGAGTACGTGCCGCCCGGCTCGCCGTTGGGCAGGCCCGAGGCGACGCGCTCCTTGACCAGCGTCCACTGGTCAGCCGGTCCGGTCGCGCCGGGAAGCGTGCCGGTGGTCGTGGCCAGCAGGTCCGTCGACTTCTCCTGGCGCAGCGTCATGGATGCCTCGTCCTTGGTGAACCGGTGGTACACGCCGTCGACTTTCGCGACCGTCGAGTCGATCAGTCCGCGACCGGTGCCACGAGGGACGTCGCTCCAGATCCGGGGCTCCGAGAATGTCACGAAGTCGTCGGTCGTCGCGTACATCATGCGGTTGTACGTCACGGCCGTGCGGTCCGCGGCGTTCGGAGTCGGGTACAGGTTCGACGCCCAGAAGACGACGAAGGTGTCGAGCTCCTCGTCCCAGTAGGCCTCCGGGGCCCACGTGTTCCCGGCGAAGTCGGACGACACCTTGACGTGTCGCTGCTCCGACCAATTGACGAGGTCGTCCGACTCCCACACCTCGATGTAGCGCGAGCCCGAGATCTGCGCCGTGGTGAAGCCCCCCGCGAGTCCCGCGACCTTCAGGTCGGTGGCCAGCATGTAGAAGCGGTCACCCTCGGGGGAGCGGATGATGAACGGGTCGCGCAGGCCCTGCGTGCCGAGCTCGGAGGTGAACAGCGGCTCGCCGTCGTTCAGGGTGTTCCACGCCAGCGCGTCGTTGCCCTTCGAGGCGGCCAGGCTGACGCGCTCGGCGCCGGCGCCTTCGCCGGTGAAGAACGCCCACACGTACGCCTCGGTGTCGGCGGTGCCGGCGGGCATGGGCTGGACCTGGAGACGGAACTCCCGCGTGCGCTGCGCGGTGCCGTTCGTCGCCGTGGCGGTGAGCACGACCTCGACGGCCTCCGTGCCGGCGGCCGGTCGTTCGACCTCGACGGTGCGGGCATCGGCGGTCACGCCGTCGCGCAGGCTCGCGTAAGCCGCGCCGGAGCTCACCGCCCACGTGATCGCCGAGCCCTGCTCTCCGGTCGCAGGGACCGAGAAGTTCGTGCGGATGTTGCCGGCCCCGCGGATCTCGACGGCATCGAGATCCTGCTGCGCCTTCACGTCGTCGGCGAGGTCCTCGGGAACCGTGACCGCGTAGGTGCGGGTGCGCGTCTCACCGCCGACGGTGAAGATCGCGGTGAGCGTCACAGTCGCGTCGCCCGCGCCCGCGGCGGGGCGGGTGACTGCGGCGGTCCCGCCGGTCACGGCGATCGCGGGGTCGTCCGATTCCCACGTGACCTGCGCGCCGTAGCTGCTGGTGGGAAGGGTGAAGTCTGCAACCGCCGACCCCGGCACGTCGACGGCCGCGACGGCGCGATCGAGCGCCTCGCCTGCGAAGAGGGCCTGCACCTCGGTCTCGTCGAGAGCCTCGCCGTAGATCGCGAAGTCGTCGACCTCGCCGTTCCAGTTGGCGTCGTTGTAGGTCGAACGGCCGATGTACGACACGAGCGACGAGCCGAACGACGCCACGTTGCGCGCGATCGCCGTCTGGGCGATCCGGGTGCCGTTCACGTAGACGCGAAGCTGTCCGGCCGTGCCGTCGATGACCGTCGTGTAGAGCGACATCCCCGCGGGGGTGCGGATGCCGGATGTCGCGGCGTTCGTGGATCCGGGGCCGACCTCGGTGCCCCACGGGGCCGCGGCGTTGGTCGTGTTGGTGATGACGTCCTTGACGTAGCCGGCCGGGTTGGTCGGATTGAGGAGCCAGTACCCCGATGAGAACGACGCGCCGGAGGCGACGGGGGCACCGATGAAGGCCGCTGCGACGTTGGCGGGCCCGGTGCGGTTGGACATCCACGTCGAGATCGTCAGATCGGCCTTGCCGACCAGCGGCGCCGACGGGATCTCGACGTACGCGGACGTCGTGCGCGAGCCGCCGGGAAGGCTGAGGACGCCGTCGCTGACCACCGCGCCCGACTGGCGGACGGTCGCATCGTGCCCGTTGCCGCTCGCGTCGACGACGTTCGTGCCCGAAGCAGCGTCGAACGTGTAGTGGATGAGGGGCTGCGCCTCGATCGCGGCGTGCGCCGCGGGCGCGACGGCGCCGGTCAGTGCGAGGGCGACGGCCGTGGCGACCGCACCGCCTCTCGCGAGGATTCGGGTTGTGCGGCGCGTTCGCATGCGCTGGTTCCTCGTCTCGTCGGGGTCGCGCCGACGGCGTTGCGACCGCGACGTCGCCGTCGGGTCGACTCTGTGCGTCGTCGCGCAGGGAGTTCGGCGGCCGTGCCCGGGAGGGATGGGTCGCAGGTGTCTGGTTGTTACCGAGAACACTCTCGGATTCCCCCACGGTACGAGCGCGGCAGCCGCGATGTCAAGGGTGGCGCGCCCGTTTCAGTTAGCGCTAACGCAGACCACGCCGATCGTCGAGCCGGAGGGAGGGGCGCCGTGCGAGCCTCGCAGAAGCGGCGAGTTCCGCGAGGCTCGTTGCGGGAGCGGGCGACGGCGCCTCAGCGGCAGGTCGCCGCAAGGTCGATCATCCCCTGCGACGGGTAGCCGTACGCCTGCGTGCCGTTGCCCGACGCAGTGTGCCCCAGACTGATCGCCCATGCTGTGGCCCACTCTTCGTTCGCGGCGGAGTCGCTCGAATCGAACTTCTGCCAGCACTTGGAAGTGATCGAATGGCCGACCTCGTGAGTGACCAGTGCACGCGCATCGGCGGACGGCCACTGCTCGGCGACCGAGTCCGACAGCGTGATGGTCGAATAGCCGCCGCGATCGGGCGTCCAGGTGGCGGTCCCCGCCATTCCCCAGCTGCCGCCGTAGCCGTTGACCACGGGCGCCCAGTCGAAGTCGAGCACGACACCACCCGAGATCGAGCGGGCGTAGGCCTCGATCTCGAGTCGGATGCCGGCGAGGGGGCCGGCCTTCTCGGCGAGTTCGTTCGCATTCGAGCGCACCAGCCCGGCGGCGAGGCTCGTGTACCGCTTGACCGCGGCGACCGCTCGTGACCCGACCCGCTCGAGACCCGCAACGGTCTCGGCCGAATCACGGAAGTCGAGGACCGACGAGCTGCGCGCCGAGATGTTGGCGGTCTCCAGCTTCGCCGCGGCAGGCGCCGCGCTGGCGAACAGGGCGACGCCGGCATCGTCCAGTTCTTCCTGGGCGGAGCCGACGTCCATGGCGGAGGCCTCGGCGGCGAGGCGGGCGTCGTCGGCGTCCACCGTGCGGTGCTCGAACTCGCTCGCGAGCCCCAGGAGGTCCCATGTCCACAGCGGCTTCTCGGCGATCACGGGAAGCGGCGAGTCCAGGAGGTCGTCAGCGACGCCGAGCGTGGCCTCGGCCTCTGCCGTCGCCGACGCCAGTGCGTCGATCGCGGTCGCGGCGACCACGGCATCGGTCGCGACATCCACGATCTGGCCCGCCCACACGGCCGTCGACGACGTCACCAGCGCGTCGGCGCCGAGATCCTGCCGCACGGCTGCTGCGCGGTCGACGGCGGCGCGGAGAGCACCGTCGGCTTGGTCGAACACGAGGTTCGCCCAGAGATGCAGCGATGCCGCGGCGCAGATCGACGCGATCGCCGCGACCGTCAGGATGATCCAGCGTCGACGCCTGCGCGGCGGGGCCGGCGCGACCGCTTCCGGGGGCCACGGCGCCTCGGGCTGGGTGGGCGGGGGCGTCTCGGCGGCGATCTCCACCCCTGAACTCTATGGAATCCGCGCGCCACCCTACGCCCACCCCGCTGCCGCTGCCGCTGCTCGCTGGCCGTCCGCCGATCGAGTCGCCCCTTCCGTCGGTCATCGGCGCTTGGTGACCGCGGGTCGATTCGATCTTGTTTCCGCTAACTGTTGCCGGTAACATCCCCGGAGAGCCAGTCGATCCACCGTCGGATCCGAGAGCAAAGGTGCGAACATGCTCAACCTTTCCACGAGCGCTGACCTACGTGAGACAGAGGCACTCGGCCGCGGCTGAGGCTTCCAGCGAGTCCCGACGGCCGGATGGTCCGGTCGCTCGCAACTTCGGCTCGGCAGGGGTGCCGACCGGGAATTGGAGAAACGAATGAACAAGCGAGGACTGATCGCGCGCACCACCGCCGGTGCGCTCGGCGGGATGCTCCTGATCGGCGTCGCCGGCGCAGCCATCGCCGATGAGGTGGGCAGCGACGACGTCGACGTCAACGTCACGATCGAGGCCTTGGAGCCCGTCGGCGCGCTCACGATGAGCGTCGCGGCAGACTCGACGGCGCTCACCGAGGTCGACTCGGGCGACCCCGCCGTTCGTCAGTTCGACGGCGTGCTTCCGACGGTCACCGTCACCGACGACCGGGCCGAGGTTCCCGCCGACACCTACTGGTACGTCAACGGCCAGTCGTCCGCCTTCACGGCCGAAGGCCTGCCGGCGATCGGCCCCGAGCACCTCGGGTGGGCCCCGGCGCTGACGAGTGACGACAGCAACGGCGACGTGATCGCCGGCGAGCAGGTCGACACCATCCTCGACGACGGCCCCGACGCCGTGGGTCTCGGCGGCGAGGAGCTGCTGGCAATCGCGCCGAACTTCGGCGAGCTGCCCAGCGGCTCGTGGACCGCCAACGCCGACCTGTTCCTCAAGACGCCGGTGGATGTCGCCCCCGGCGCCTACTCGGCGACGATCACCCTCACGCTGTGGGAGGACGCCATTACCGGCGAGTGACGCACTCGTGTTGAATCGGGTCGGGGGGGGGGTGTGGCCCCCCCCCCCCCACAGAGG
>NZ_JAYRDE010000052.1:0-20729 GCF_041909575.1 Microbacterium sp.
CGAATCCCTCGTCGATGAAGAGCGTGTCGAGACGGACGCCGCCGGAGCGAGCGGTGACGACCTCGGCCAGGCCCAGTGCGAGCGCCAGCGAGGCGAGGAAGGTCTCTCCGCCGGACAGCGACTGCGCCGGGCGCGCGAGTCCGGTGTGCGCGTCCATGATCTCGAGGCCGAGGCCGGACGCCGCGCCGCGTGCGGCGAGGGCGTCGCTGTGCTGGAGCCGGTACCGGCCCGACGACATGTCGGACAGGCGGAGGTTGGCCGCCTCGACGATCTCCTCCAGTTCGGCCGCCAGCACGAAGGACTCGAGCGTCATGCGGTGGGTGTTCGGCGCCCGACCGTTCAGCGTGTTCGCGAGGCGCGCGACGACGGCGTGCGTTTCGGCGAGCCCGCCGATGCCGTCGTGGGCGCTCGTGGCGCGGGCGACCAGATCCGCCAGCCTGTCGGCGGTCTGGGCTGCGTGGGCAGCGGTGTCGACGGCCGCGCTCCACTGCTCGCGCGCATCGGCCAGCGCCGCGGCCGTGATGCCGGTGTCGACCGCGTCTTCGGATTCGCCTGCGAGGTCGAGTTCGAGCTCTCGCAGCCGATCTCGTTCCGTGCGCAGCGCGACCTCGTGCTCCCGCACCCGCTCGTCGAGCGCGGCCCGTTCGCGCGCGGTCTGCAGGGCGGCGGCCGCGGCATCCACGTCGGGGAACACGGATGCCGCGACCCGCGCACCCCGTTCCTCCTGCGCCCGGCGGGCCGCTGCGGCCGCGCTCTCGGCGGCACCGATCGCCGCGAGGAGCGACGCCGCGGCGCCGCGCGCCTCGCGCGCCTGGGCGATCCGCTCGGCCACCGTGGCGAATTCGCCGCGTGCCTCGTCGACCGTCTTCTGCGCGGACTCGGCCTCCGCTGCCAGGGCCGCGAGGCGCTCGCGCAGACGGGCGAGCTCGGCCGCCATGGCCTCGTGCTCGGCGCGGGCATCGTTCTCGGCCGACGTGAGCCCGCTGCGCTCTGCGGTCAGGCGATCGCGGTCTGCAGCGGCCTGCTCGGCCGCCGCCAGGTCGGCATCGGCGCGGGCGAGGGCCTCGCTGAGCGCGTCGATCCCGTCGCCCCCGGCGCGGGCGACCGCCGCCGCCAGGGCTTCGCGCGCCGCGCGGGCACCGTCGGCGGCACCGGCCTCCACGAGCGCCGCCGCATCCCGGTCGCCCTCCGCGGCCGCGATCTCGTCGTCGGAGACGGGCTGATCGGATGCCGGAGCCGGGGCCGGATGCTCGGTCGCACCGCACACGGCACACGGCTCGCCGTCGGTCAGCCCGGCCGCGAGCTCACCCGCGTGCCCGGCGAGCCGGCGGCGCAGGAGCGCGGTCACGTTCGACCGTGCGGCGTCGTGAGCGGCGGTCGCCGAGAGGTAGGCCGCCTCCGCCTCGCGCGCCGCGCTCCCCAGCTGCTCGGCCTCGCGCGCAGCCTCGAGGCGCGCGCGGAGGGACTCGCGCTGCACTGTCGTCGCCTCGAGAGTGCCCGCCAGCGCCTGTGCTGCGGGGAGCTCGGCGTCGATCTCGGCGATCCGGGCGGGGAAGGCCGACCGTGCGCGATCGAGGGCAGCGAGCGCCTGTTCGAACTCGTCGGCGGTCGACCGGCCGGCGGCCAGCTCGGCGGTCGTGCGCTCGAGGTCGCGCTCGACGGCCTCGGCGGCCGCCCACACGGCGAGGTCGCCGGTCAGCCTGTCGACGAGAGCGGCGAGCGCCTCGGCGGAGTCCGCTGCGGGCGCGGCCCCGACCGCCCGCCAGTCGGCGCGCCGCCGCCCGACCTCGGCCTCGGCCTCTGCCGCGGCAGCCGCTGCGTCGCTCGCGGCGACGAGGTACGCGCGGAGCTCCTCGGCCGCCAGCGCGTGCACGAGGGCGCTCCGAGCCTCGGCCGCTTCTGGCTCGGACTCTTCGAGTCGCGCGAGAGCGGCGCGGGAGCGGGTGCGCTGCTGCTGCTTGTCGTGCAGCGCCTTCGCGGCCGCATGAGCCGTCTCGGCGACGCGGTGCGCGGCATCCGCCTCGTCGCGCTCGCGTGCCCGGATGTCTGCGCGATAGGCCGCCCGCTGCACCCCCAGCGCCGCGGCCTCGAGCCGCCCGGCGAGGGAGGAGGCCCGCTCACCGGTGCTGGCGAGGTCGGCGGCGGCGAGAAGGCGCTCCGCTTCGCTCACGAGGAGTTCGACGCCGTCGCCGGCCACGGACAGGGCGTGCTCGGCATCCTTGCGTCGCTGCTCGAGCGCCGACTGGTAGCCCTCGTACGTGCGCGTGCCGAACAACCGGCGCAGGAGACGCTGGCGCTCGTCGTTCTTGGCGAGCAGGAACTCCGCGAACCGGTTCTGCGCGAGCAGGATCACCTGGAGGAACTGCTGCTGGCTGAGGCCGAGGATCTCGTCGAGCTCGCGGGCGACGTCGACGGGGCGCGCGGCACGGCCCACCCACTCGCCGTCGACGAGCTCGTCGAGCTGGGCGCGGTGGGGCTCTGTGGTCATGCCCGAGCCGCGCTGCTTGGGGCGCTCGTACTCCGGCGACCGCGTGACGCGCCAGCGCCGATCGGCAGCACTGAACTCGACCGTCACGCGGGTCGGGTCGTCGGGTGCGCAGTGATCGCTGCGCAGCCGGCGCTCCGAGCCCTCGTAGCGCGGCACGCCGCCGTACAGCGCGAACGTCACCCCGTCGAGCACGCTCGACTTGCCGGCCCCGGTGCGGCCGGCGATGAGGAAGATGCCGTCGCCGGCGAACGCGTCGAAGTCGACCATCTGCGGCTCGCGGAACGGTCCGAACCCCGCGAGCTCGAGCCGGTGCAGCCTCACGCCGTCGCCTCCACGAGGCTGCGTTCGTCGATCACGTCGCGAACGACCTCGGCTTCGGCCGGCGACGCACCGTCGCCGTCGCGCACGTGCGAGAGGAACGCGTCGACGAGTTCGGCATCGGACCGCGCACGACGCACGCGTCGCGAGTATGTGAGGCCGTCGTCGCCCCGCACGCCCTCGGGGGTGTGCACGACGGTGGCGCAGAACGGGAACCGCTCCTGCAGGCGCCGCATCGGATCGGGCTGCGGCGTGGCATCGGTGTACTGGGCGCACACCCACGCATCGCGCTCGGCCGCGAACCGCTCGTCGCCCAGGAGCTCGTCGAGCGTGCCGCGGAGGGTCACGAGCCGCCTCGGCACCGGGAGATCGAGCCACCGGGCGGAGGCGAAGCCCTCGGCATCGAGCTCGACCAGCCATGACCCGCGAGGCTTGTCGCCCTCGCCGAAGCTGTAGTGGAGCGGCGCCCCCGCGTAGCGGACCGTCTCGGACAGCTGCTGCCGGCCGTGGATGTGGCCGAGGGCGACGTAGTCGGGTCCGTCGAACGCCGCGAGCGGAACGACGTCGAGGCTGCCCTGCCGGATCTCGCGCTCGACGCCGGGAGTGGCATCCACCCCCGCCGCGAAGCAGTGCGCGACGGCGACGGAGCGGCCGCCGCGTGCGGCGAGGTCGGCGCGCACGAGCCCCATCGCGTGCTCGATCGCCGAGCGCTGCGAGCGCAGGTCGGCGTCGGGCCACAGGTGCCGCACGAGCGCCGGCTCGAGGAACGGGATGCCGTAGACGTGCACTGGTCCGTCGGCGTCGGCGACCGTGATCGGGGTGCCGACCGACAGCGGGTCGGTCACGACGTGGATGCCGTCGCGCAGCAGCGCGGACTGGAATCCGAGCCGCGCCGCGGAGTCGTGGTTGCCGCTCGTGACGATCACCGTCGCGCCGGCGTCGGACAGCCCGCGCAGCGTGTCGGTGAGCAGGCCGTAGCACGCCGCCGCCGGGGCCGCCGAGTCGAACACGTCGCCGGCGACGATCACGACGTCGACCGCGTTCTCGCGCACCTGCGAGACGAGCGCCTCGAGCACGCCGCGCAGCGCATCGAGCGTGGCGTGGCCGTGGAACGACCGCCCGATGTGCCAGTCCGAGGTGTGCAGGATGCGCATGCTCACACCGTACGTTCGCGCTCCGACATCGCGTTCGAGGCGTGCCGGGCACGGGCGACCGGATGCCGCACCCGGGCGCTATCCTGCCGCCATGGCCCTGCCCGAGGTGTGCGTGGTGTACCTCCTGCGCATCGGAACCGAGGGCCTCGAGGTGCTGCTCGGCGACAAGCGCACCGGGCTCGGCCACGGCAAGGTCGTGGGGATCGGCGGGAAGCTCGACCTCGGGGAGACCCCGCGCGACGCGGCCGTGCGCGAGGTGGCCGAGGAGGTCGGTGTGCGGATCGCGGCATCCGATCTCCTGAAGGCCGGCGTGATCGACTACCACTTCCCGACGAAGCCGGCGTGGTCGCAGCGGTCGACCGTGTTCGTCGCCCGCCGGTGGAGCGGCGAGCCGGTCGAGACCGCCGAGATCACACCGCACTGGTACGCCGTCGCCGACGTGCCGTACGCGCGCATGTGGGACGACGCGGTGCGCTGGCTCCCCGGCGTGCTGCGCGGCGGCAGCGTCGACGCCCGCTTCACCTTCGGCCCGGACCTCTCGACGGTCGTCCTCGAGACCAGCTGAACGGATGCCGCGCCCGACGCGCCTGGTCGCCGTCGGCGCGCGTCGGACGTATCGTGGAATATGGCGCCGTCACACGATCCCGCACCCCGCTCCACGGTCGTCGCCCTGGTCGGGGCCGACAGCGACGAGCTGATGTCAGGCCTGTCGCGTCTGCCCGCCGTTGCCGCCATGGCGCTGCGGGAATCCGATCCGGCGGAGGTGACACGGGCAGTGGCCGCAGCATCCCGTCCCTATGTCGTGCACGATGCCGATCCGCTCGAGCATGTGGCCGCCGCATGGGTGGAGCTGTACGAGGAGAAGGCGACCCTCGGCACGCTCGAGGTGGAGGTCGAGACGCTGCTCGGGCTGTTCGATTCGGGCGACGTCGTGATGCCCGACTATTACGTGGTGGCGGGCCCGGAGACGATCGAGGGCACGTGGCGGCACTGGTGGCTCGGTGCGCTCGCGCTGCGGGCACCCTCCCGCGTCCTGCCGGTCGAGGCATCCGAATCCGCGGTGCGCGCGCGACTGCGGGCGCTGCCGGCGTCGCGCCCATGGCCCGAACCGGACTGGCTGCGGCGCGTGCACTTCGACATCCCGGACCGGGTCGGGCTGCGCGACCAGCGCGGCGCCGCGTGAGCGCCCCCTCGTCCTCCCCTGCTCCCGCCCGGCGATTCACCTTCCGCGGAGCCACGCTGGTCGCGGAGCACCTGGGTGCCGGGGAGCCGACGTACGTGCTCGTGCACGGCATCGGCATGGGGCGGAGCGTGTTCGCCGATCTCGTCGCTCACCTCGACGGGTCCGGCGAGGTGGTCGCGGTGGACCTGCCGGGCTACGGCGAGGCGCCGGAGCCGGAGCGCGTGCTGACCATGGAGCGCACCGCCGACCTCGTCGCGGCCTATCTCACGTCCCATGTGCGGCATCCCGCCGTGATCGTCGGGCACTCGATGGGCGCGCAGGTCGCGCTCGAGGTCGCGGCGCGGCACCCGGAGACCGTGGCCAAGCTCGTGCTCGTCGGACCGACCGTCGATCCCAGCGCGCGGACGGCGCCGCGCCAGCTCTTCCGCCTGCTGCGCGACATCGCCGTCGAGAGTCCGAAGGTCATCGCGCTCGGCGCCCGCGAGTACGTGCGCGCGGGACCGCGGCTGCGGGCCAAGTTCCGGGCGATGCTCGTGCACCGTCCCGAGGACGTGCTGGCGAAGGTGAGCACCCCGACCCTCGTGCTGCGCGGGGAAGACGACGTGGTGGCGCCCCGCGCGTGGTGCGCGCGGGTGGTCGCGGGCCTTCCCCGCGGACGGCTCGCCGAAGTGCCCCACCACGGCCACGAGACGATGATCCGGGATGCCGCGCCCGCGGCCGCGCTGATCCGCTCGTTCGCCGCCGAGGACGGCGTCGGACTGCCGCTTCCGCGCTGATTCCTGCCACCTCGGCGGCACCCGGCAATGTCCGACCCCCGGCGTACGTTCGAGTCATCGGAACACACGGAGGAAACAATGCTCTCGCTCGTCACCGCCGCCGAACAGCAGTACCGCCACGACACATGGGCCCGCGATCGCGAACGCGCGATCCTCGACTCGATCCGCGACCGCCGCGCCGCTGAGAAGGCCGCCCTCGCCGAGACCACGCGCCGTCCGCGCCGCACGGCGTGGGCGCGCCCGATCGGGGTCAGGCTCGCGCCGGCAGAGGTCTGCACGACCGCCTGCGCGACAGCCTGACGCGGGTGACGCCCGTCCGGTCAGGACGGGCGTCAGGCGCCGCGGGCGCCCGCCGCCCGGCGTCTCGCGCGGCGCGGACGTTCGCGTAGCTCAGGTGATCAGGGCTGGTCCGGTGCCGCGGCGTCGCCGGTCGAGATCTGCCGGGCGAGCTCCTGCACCTCGGAATCCGGAAGCGGCACGCCGGACTGCTCGAGGCGCTGAGCGAGCACGTGTGCGATCTCCTCGATCGACTTCGTGCCGACATCCTGGCGCGTCTGCGCGACGATGCCCGAGACCTTGTCGACCGCTGAGGCGTCGTTCTGCGACATCGCGGGCAGCCGCTGCTCCTGCTCGGAGCCCAGCGCTCCCGCCCGCTGCGCCTGCCCGGCCGTGAGGGTGTCGCGGCCCTCGTCCTGGCCGTAGTGGTCGCCGCCGGCATCCGAGTCGACCACGCCGACACCGACGGCCTGGTGGCTCGCCGGATCCGCGGGAGTGGCCGCGCCCGAGGCATCCGTCCCCGTCTTCGTCGCGGGCGGCTCGACGGCCCGCGGCTCGTCGGGGCCGGTCGCGGCGACCTCCGGGGTCGCCGGGTCGGGCGGGGCCGTCTCGTTCTCGTTCTTCTCGTGCGTGGCCATCACGGCTCCTCTTCGCCTCGGTCGTCGTCGGATGCCAGATCGGGGTCCGCGCTCTGGCGAGCGATCTCGCCCTCGACGGGATCGTCGGGGCGCAGCGCAGCATCGGTCAGCAGGTGGTCGGCGTCGAGCGCCTCCTCGCTGCGGGCTGCCGCCTCGTCGTCTCCGACTTCGTCCCAGCCGCCTGGCGGGTCGGCGTCGATGACGCCATCGGGTAGGTCACGGTCCATGGATCGCTCCTCTCGTCGACCTCCAGCCTGACGCGCGAGGCCCTGCGGGAGAAGGGCTTGACAGTCCGGCGATCCGGGGTGAGGGGCACCGAAACCCGCAATGCACGCAGTTGCAGCTGCGCATCTTGCGGACAGCCGCGCGGCGACCGCGGGATCAGCCGCGCCGGGCGGGCGTGGTCGCGGCGGCTTGGGCCGCGCGATCCCGGGCGACCGCGTCGCCGACCATCTGCCCACCGCTGCGCAGCAGCGCGCGCCGCCACGGGAGGGTCCCCTCGATCTCGATCTGGATCGACATCGACAGCAGGGTGCGGATGAGCACGATGATGCCGAGGATCGCGGCATCCTCGAGGGAGGGCTTCGAGGTGATGGTGCGGATGAGGTCGGCCGCGACGAGCACCTCGAGCCCGAGCAGGATGGCCGCCCCGAGGGTCGTGCGCAGAACCGTGAACGCGGCAGTGCCGCCTTCGTGACGGGCGAGAGAGCGGGCGCCGAGGACGATCGCGATCACGAACCCGACGATCATCGCGGCGGCGCCGACGACTTCGAAGCCGACGGCCACCACGATGAACAGCTCTTCCATGTGCACGCGGCCAGCTTAGGACCCGCGCCCATTCGCCAGTTCGTGCGGCTTCGGCGCGTTCATACCCGCCGGAAGCGGCGACTTGCGGGCAGTGGGAGGGGCGGGGCTAGGCCGAGCGGCGATCGGCGAGGATCCGGCCGCGTCCGGGGTTGGCGGCGAACCAGTCCTCGACGTACCAGCACACCGGGATCACGCGACGACCGCCGGTGCGCTCCAGGTCGGTGACCGCCCGGTCCACGAGGTCTCCGGCGTATCCGTGGCCGCGGAACGACGGAACGGTGTACGCGCGGGTCATGGCCACCGTGCGTCCGTCGTCGCGGTAGTCCAGCACGCTGACGAGGTCGTCGCCGCGGTGCAGCGTGTAGCGCGAGGCATCCGGTTCGTGCGTGAAGCGCATCTCGGTCACCCGCACAGCGTAAGCCCGTCCGCCGGACACCGGACGCGCGGGGCCGGGATGTCGCGGCCTTCGCACAGCGACATCCCGGCGCACGCTCAGGCGGGCAGGACGCCCGTCCGGGCGAGCCGCGAGTACCAGAGGCCGCTGTCCTTCACGGTGCGCTCGAGGGTGTCGAAGTCGACCCGCACGATGCCGAACCGCTTGGCGTAGCCGTAGCCCCACTCGAAGTTGTCCAGCAGCGACCAGACGAAGTAGCCGCGCAGGTCGACGCCCCGCTCCATCGCCCGGTGGGCGGCCGTGAAGTGGCGGCGAAGGTAGTCCAGGCGCTCGGGGTCGGGAACTGTCCCGTCCTCGGCGACGACGTCGGCGAAGGCCGCGCCGTTCTCGGTCACCATGAGCGGCTGCGCGGGGAACTCCGCCTTCAGCGCGAGCAGCAGCTCCTCGAGTCCCTCCGGAGCGATGTTCCAGCCCATCTCGGTGTAGGGCCCCGGCTGCTGCACGAACTCCACGACCTGATCGCTGCCCGGCCACGCCGTGCCGCCGGCGGCGCCCTTGTGCCCGTCGTTCATCTGCTTCGGCGAGACGCCGTCCCACAGCTGCACGGTCGCCGTCGAGTAGTAATTGACGCCGAGCACGTCGATCGGCTGGTTGATCGCGGCGAGGTCGCCCTCGCGCACGAAGGACCAGTCGGTGACGGATGCCGTGTCCTCGACCACGTCCGCGGGGTACTCCCCCTTCAGGATCGGGTGGGTGAAGACGCGGTTGGCCAGGCCGTCGATGCGCCGCATCGCCTCTCCCGCGCCGTCGCCGACGCCCCGCAGCACATGGAAGTTGAGCGTGATCGAGTAGTCCGGGTCGCCCGTCGAGGTCGCGCGAAGGGCCTGGACCGCACGGCCGTGCGCGAGGTTGAGGTGGTGCACCGCGGCGAGCGCGGCGGCCGGCTCGTGGCGTCCGGGCGCGTGCCCGCCCTGCCCGTAGCCGAGGTACGCCGAGCACCAGGGCTCGTTGAGCGTGGTCCAGGTGTGCACGCGGTCGCCCAGCGCCGCACCCATCACCTCGGCGTACCGCTCGAACGCATCGGCGGTCCCGCGGGCGGGCCAGCCACCGGCATCCTCCAGCGCCTGCGGCAGGTCCCAGTGGTAGAGCGTCGCGACGGGACGGATGCCGCGCTCGAGCAGCCCGTCGACGAGGCGCGAGTAGAAGTCGATGCCCGCCCGGTTCACCTCGCCCGTGCCGGTCGGCATGATGCGCGGCCACGCGATGGAGAAGCGGTAGGCGCCGAGGCCGAGCTCCTTCATCAGGTCGAGGTCGTCGTCGAGCCGGTGGTAGTGGTCGCACGCGACGTCACCGGTGTCGCCGTTCCACACCTTGCCCGGCGTCTTGCTGAAGGTGTCCCAGATCGACGGGCCGCGACCGTCCTCGTCGAAGGCGCCCTCGACCTGATACGACGCGGTGGCCGATCCGAAGGTGAAGCCCGGCGGGAAGACGAGGCCCGCGTCCCGGTAGTCGGGGCTGCCCTGCACGACGGTGGAAGAGGTCACGGTTGTCATCGTGTCACCGCCGCGAGGTCCGCCGTGAATTGTTGCGTCCGGCCGTCCGGGGTCGTCACGGTCACCGTGCGCGAGCCCGTGCCCCCGGGGAACACGCGCAGCTCGAGTCCGTCGAGGTAGTCGTAGTCGGGCCGATCCGACCGAGCTCCCCACGGGATCACGGCGCCGGGCCGGACGTACAGCGGCAGGCTGTCGAAGCCGTGCGTCTCGCGCAGCCAGCGCCCGCCGGCCACCGTCTCGCCCGTGAGGAGACTCGTCCACTCCCCCTCGGGGAGGTAGAAGTCGACGTCGCCATCGGCTGAGAACACCGGCGCGACCAGGATGTCGGACCCCAGCATGTACTGCCGGTCGAGGTGGAGCACCGCCGGGTCGTCCGGGAACTCGAGCAGCATCGGCCGCAGGATCGGGACTCCGGTGGCAGCGGCATCCGCCCCCGCCTGGAACAGGTACGGCATGAGGCGCATCTTCAGGTGCGTGAAGCGCCGGGTGACCTCCACGGCCTCCTCGTCGAACGCCCACGGCACTCGATAGGAGCCCGAGCCGTGGAAGCGCGAGTGGGAGCCGAGCAGGCCGAAGGCGGTCCAGCGCTTGAAGACCGCGGCATCCGGGGTCCCCTCGAAGCCGCCGATGTCGTGGCTCCAGTGGGCGAAGCCGCTGTACGCGAGCGAGAGCCCGCCGCGCAGCGTCTCGGCCATGGACGCGAACGTCGAGGTGGAGTCCCCGCCCCAGTGCACGGGCATGGTCTGCCCGCCCGCCGTGGCCGAACGCGCGAAGAGCACAGCGTCGCCCTCGCCCCGGGCCGCCACGAGCACCTCGTGCACGGCCTCGTTGTAGAGCTGCGTGTAGAGGTTGTGCATCCGCTGCGGGTCGGAGCCGTCCGCCCACTCGACATCAACCGGGATGCGCTCGCCGAAATCGGTCTTGAAGCAGTCGACGCCCTGATCGACGAGGCGTCGCAGGTGCGCCTGGTACCACGCCGTCGCCTCGGGATCGGTGAAGTCGACCAGTCCCATGCCGGCCTGCCACAGGTCCCACTGCCACACCGAGCCGTCTGCGCGCTTCACCAGGAAGCCGCGGTCGGCCGCCTCGCGGAACAGCGGCGAGCGCTGGCCGATGTAGGGGTTGATCCACACGCAGACGCGGAGGTCCTTCTCGTGCAGCCGAGCGAGCATGCCGTCGGGATCGGGGAACGTGCGGGGATCCCACTCGAAGTCGCACCAGTTGAACTCGCGCATCCAGAAGCAGTCGAAGTGGAAGACCGAGACGGGGAGCTCCCGCGCGGCCATCTCATCGATGAACGAGGTGACGGTGGCCTCGTCGTAGTCGGTGGTGAACGACGTCGACAGCCACAGCCCGTACGACCACGCCGGCACGACCGGTGGCCGCCCGGTGAGCGCGGTATAGCGCTCGAGCACCTCCTTGGGCGTCGGACCGTCGATGACGAAATACTCGAGCACCTCGCCCGGCACGGAGAACTGCACGCGCTCGACGGCCTCGGAGCCGATCTCGAAGGAGACGTGCCCCGGGTCGTTGACGAGCACGCCGTAGCCCCGGCTGGAGAGGTAGAACGGCACGCTCTTATAGGCCTGCTCGCTGGAGGTGCCGCCGTCGGCGTTCCAGATCTCGACGGTCTGGCCGTTCTTCGCGACCGGGCCGAACCGCTCGCCCAGGCCGTAGACGACCTCGCCGACGCCGAGGTCGAGCTGTTCGTGCACGAACACGCGCTCCTGCGGGGCTGGGGAGTCGCCACGGGCGTTGCCGACGATGCCGGTGTCGACCTGCGCGTCGGCGGCAAGCCGCACGTAGCCCTGTGCCTTGTGGCCGCTCGAGGTGAGGACTCGCCCGTCGTGCTCGAACGTCAGCGCCCACGGCGCCCCGTGCGCGATCCGAGCGGTCAGACCGCCCGTGGTAAGCACGCCGCCCTCGGGGGTCACGACGGCCTCGCCCGCCCCGCCCTCGACGGCGCCGGGGAGCCCGAACCCGCCGTGCCACGCCCCGCCCTCGTGGTGGGCGACCCGCACGCGGACGACCCCCTCGAGCGGCGAGGACAGGGTCACGGTGAGCACCGGGCGGTTGAGCGTGTCGCCGCGCTTGGAGATGACCGAGGTGGGGGCGGTGACCACCAGGCCGCGGCCGTCGGCCGAGGCATCCGCTTCCCATACGTCGTACGCCTCCTGGGCGTAGAGGGCGGTGACTCCGGGACGGAGCTGCCAGAACCCGTCGGTGAACTTCATTACTTGACTGCTCCTGCCGTGATGCCGCGCGTGAGGGTGCGCTGGAAGATGAAGAAGAAGACGAGCGTCGGGATGATGCTGAGCAGCGCCGCGCCCGCGGTCGTCGTGACGTCCATGAGCCGGTCCCCCGTCAGGACGCTGACCGCCACCGGCACGGTCTGGTTGGCGTTCGAGGGCAGGAACGTCAGCGGGATGAGGAACTCGTTCCACGTCCAGATGAAGAAGAAGATGAGCAGCACCGACAGCGTCGGACGACTGATCGGGAAGACGACGCGCCACAGGATCTGCCACCTGCTCGCCCCGTCGAGGGAGGCCGCCTCGAGCACCTCCCGCGGGAAGGTGCCGTAGACCGAGGCCAGAAGGTAGGTGCCGAACGCCGCCTGGACGACGGTGAAGACGATGATGACCGACCACACGCTGTCGTAGAGCCCCACCGACTTGAACATGTAGTACAGCGGGTAGAGCAGCGCCTCCTGCGGCAGGAGATTCGCCAGCAGGAACAGCAGCACGATCCAGGTGCGCCCGCGCACCCGGCCGATTCCGATCGCGAAAGCGTTGAGCACCGAGATCAGCACCGCGAGCACGGCGACCACGCCGGAGATGAAGATCGAGTTCCACACCTTCTGCGGGAAGTTCACGCGGTCCCAGAAGGCTTGGATGCCGGAGAGGTCGATCGCCTGCGGAAGCGCGAACGGACCCGAGGTCGCGTATTCGATCGGCGACTTGAAGGCGTTCACGAGGATCAGGTAGAAGGGCACGAGGACGACGAGGGCGCCGACGATGACGGCCACGAGAAGCACCCAGTCGAGAGCGCGCTTCTTGGTCATGCCGCCCCGGGGGCGCACGCGGGTCTTCCCCTGCGTGATGATTGCGGTCGTCGCGGCCATCACAGACCAGCCCTTTCCTTGCGCTCCATCGAGCTCTGCACGCGGATGAAGATGATCGAGACGATGACCACGAGGATCGTGAGGACCGTCGCGATCGTGGCGCCGTACCCGATGTTCCGCTTCGTGAAGAACTCGGTGTAGGCGTAGTAGGCGGGCACGAGGGTCGCGCCGGCGGGACCGCCCTGCGTGATGATGTAGACCGGTCCGAAGACCTTGAGCGCCGCGATCGTGCAGGTGAGCGTGACGACGAAGATCTCGGGCCGGATGATGCTGAGGGTGATCGCGCGGAACCGCTGGAACCAGTTGGCGCCGTCGAGCTCGGCGGCTTCGTAGAGCTCGGGGTCGACGCGCTGGAGAGCAGCCATGAACACCACGATCGGGTACCCGAGCTGCACCCACACGAGAACCAGCATGAGGACGATGAGGGCGGACGGCATCTGCCCCAGCCAGTCGACGGCGGGGATGCCGAAGACGCTCAGGATCTGGTTCATGGCCCCGGTGTCGCCCGGGCGGAACATCCAGCCGATCACGATGCCGGCCACCGCGATGGGGAGGATCTGCGGGAGGTAGTAGGTCGCGCGGAGGAAGCTGCCCACCTTGCCGCCGAACTTGCGCCCGACGACGTCGAAGAGGAGAGCGGCGACGATGAGGCCGACGGTGGTCGGAACGACCACCATGGCGAGGACCATCCAGATCGAGTTGATGAAGGACGTCCAGAACTTCTGGTCCTGGAAGATCTCGATCCAGTTGCCGAGGCCGATGAACTCGGGCTCGCGCACCCCGCGCCACTCGGTGAACGTGAGATACACGTTGAACACGAGCGGGATGACGATGATGACCAGCAGCAGCACGAAGCCGGGGAGAAGGTAGAGCCAGTAGCCGCCGGTGCTGCCGCCGCGCTGCGGGATCGAGGGCTCGTCGGCCGGGGGCTTGGGCTTCGTACGGGCGCCGTGCTCGGCGCGGGTGAGGACAGCCATGGTGGGTCTCCTGTGGGGGGGGGGGGGGGCCGCCGGCCCCCCCCCCCCCCGCCGGTCGGTCAGCGGAAGTCCGCTGTTCCTGCTTCGTACTCGGTGCCGAGGTTCGCGTTGGTCGTCTGGGCGTCCTGCGTGCCGGTCACCAGGCCCTGGAGCTGCTGGACGATGACGTCGTAGAAGCCGGCCGCGGGCCAGTCGGGGTAGAACGACAGACCGTCGTCGTCGAGGATCCCGTTGAACGTCGCGATGAGCTCCTGGCTCTTCGGGTCGGTGATGTCGGTGGGGTCGGCAGCGACGGGGACTCCGCCGTTGTTGCCGATGATCGCCTGGATCTCCGGCCGCATCGTGATGTCGATGAACTCGTACGCGAGCTCCTTGTTCGCGGCGTTCTCGGGCACGACCCAGAGGTTGCCCGAGGAGCCGAGGGAGAGCTGCGTCTCCGGGAAGGCCTGGAGCGTCCAGTCGAAGCCCGCCTCCTCCACGAAGCGGCCGTACCACCACGAGCCCGACACGAAGATCGGCGCCGTGCCGTTGATGAAGCTGACGCCCGCGTCCTCCGCCTTGACCGACGAGACATCCGAGGCGATGTAGCCCTTGTCGACGTACTCCTGGAGCGTCTCGGTGGCGTAGGTCAGCTCGGGACCCTGCCAGTCCACGGGGTTCTCGTACAGCTGGTAGTCGTTGACGAACTGGCGGTCGGCCTCCGTCAGCGCGAGCTGGTACCACAGCTGGCCCAGCGGGTACTCGGCGCCCGCCTCGGCGAGCGGCGTGATGCCCTGCGCGACGAAGGCGTCGAGCACGTCCACGAACTCGTCGTAGGTGGTCGGGATCTCCAGGCCCGCCTCCGCGAACGCCTCGGTGTTGTAGTACACGCCGACGAACTCGCCGTAGTTGGGGATGCCGTACCACGTGTCGCCGCCCATGACCCCGTCCTCCGAGTACTTCGCGGTCGTCTGCAGCGACGGGGCGAGCTTGTCGGCCCAGCCGTACTCGTCGACGGCGTCGGAGATGTCGGCGATCAGGCCGGTGGAGGCCAGGAACCCGGCGGTGGCGTTGCCCTTGTTGAACTCCATGAGGTCGGGCGCGGCATCCGAGTCCAGCACCTGGCTCGCGGTCTTCTGGATCTGCTCGAAGGACTTCTGCTCGAACTCGACGGTCGCGCCGGTCTCCTCCTCGAAGACGGCGATGGCCTCGTTCCAGGCCTTGGCCATGGCGCTGTCTTCACCCTCGTAGTGCCAGAGCTTCAGGGTGTCGCCGCCGCCTTCGCCGCCGCCGCCGCCACCGGCGCAGCCGGCGAGTGCGATCGCTCCGACCGTGAGGACGCCGACGGCGGCGAGGCCGCGCCGAGCGTTGTTGCGTGTGATTCGTGCCATCAGTGGCACTCCTTTCTTGGTGACCTGCGTTGGTCGAGGGGTGGGATTCAGTTGTCGAAGCGCTTCGATAACGGGCAGCGAAACGCGAATCGGATGCCGCGGCGGTCAGTCCCCCGCAGCCTCCGACGATCTGGGCGCGGCGATCGAGCCGCGGGCGGTGTACGTCGGGGGGATGAGCCGCACGCCCGGCTGCGGGCGATCGGCTCCGAGGGTCTGCAGCGCGAGGTCGACGGCGAGGTCGCACGACGTCTCGGGCACGAGCGGGATCGCATCGAGCGCGACCGGAAGTCCCGTGAGGTCGAACGAGGCGCCCACCGAGATCAGCGAGACGTCGGCGGGAACGCTCAGCCCCCGCGTCTCGAGCTCGGCGAGCACCGCCGCGTGGGCGTCGTCCGCGCAGTGCAGGATGAGCGCCGTCGCACCGGCGTCGAGCAGTTCGCCGACAGCGCGCCGCGTGGTCTGGCGGTTCGCATGCTTCGAACCCGTGGTGCGCGCGGCCGCCTCAACGCCGCGCTCGGCACTCCGCTGGAGCACGGCGGACCGCACGCGCGGCGGGAAGTTCGACTTCACGTAGGCGGTCTCGGCCTGTCCGACGAGGCCGATCGAGCGGTGGCCCGCGTCGGCGAGCAGGTCGACCGCCTGGGCCGCGGCGGCCTCGAAGTCGAGGTCGACGCAGATGAGGCCGTCGTTGTCGTCGGGGATCCCGATGAACACGGTGGGCGTCGCGATCTGCCGCGCGAGGGCGACGCGTGCATCGTCCGGGGCGACGTCGAGCACGAGGATGGCGTCGACCAGGCCGTTCGCGGCGACCCGGCTCATTCCCGCCTGCGCCTGCTCGTCGGTGAGGAGCAGGATGTCGTAGTCGTTGCGGCGCGCGGCGACCGCGGTGGCGAGCACGAACGCCATGTGGGTGGGGGCGTGGGTGTCCTTGCGCAGCGGCTCGGTGAGGGCGAAGATCTGCGTCCGTGAACCGGCCAGCATGCGAGCGCCGGCGTTGGGGCTGTACCCGAGTTCGTGGACGGCGGCTTCGATGCGACGCCGGGTGTCGGCGGCCACCGGCCGCTTTCCGCTGAGTGCGTACGACACGGTGGAGATCGACACCCCGGCAGCCTCGGCCACCTCGTTGATGTTCGCCACGTCGACCTCATCGTCTGTCGGAAGTTCAGGGTCGAAGCGCTTCGCGGAAACGCTTCGACAGGCATGTTAGGCACAACGACGACGAGAGCGCAAGACATTTGTGGCATTTGCCAACAAATCTCATCGAGCTCCAGTCGGGCGCCGATTGAGCAAAGTGTCACATTTCGTCATGCGCGGGACGCGGCATCCGGGCGATTTGACGCATGGGGACGCACTCCGTCATAATCGGCCACATGACTGACAACGCACGCTACCTGTCCGCCTGGGAGGCGAACGGAGCTGCCGGCATGATGATGGCCGGTCGCGTTGCCACGTGTTGTCGAATGTGCCACTAGCACGGTGACCCCCGCCGGACCCGCACGCCGCTTCTGAACAACGGCCTGGCGAGTCCCCCGAGCACCGGATTCGCCGCGTCGATCACGCGCGAACGGATGCCTCGCACAACGCCCGACGACGGGCACCGCCCCACCGGGCATACGCACACCCGAGCCCCTTCTCGCCGTCCCACGGCCGGGCTCCCTCCCGCAAGGAACCCATCATCATGTCGACCACCGCCCTTCTCGACCGCCCCACCACCGCTGCTCCCGTGACGCCCGTCCGCCACCTGCGCGCCGTCACCCGTCCGGTTCCGACCGTCGACGCGCCCGCCCCTGCGGCCGAGGCCCCCGCGGCTCCGGCCGCTCCGGCCGCTCCGGCCGCTCCGGCTCAGCGCAACCTCCCGCCCGGAACCGCTCCGCGCGGCTTCGCGCTGTACGTCGGGATCGACGAGGCCAAGGCCGCGGCATCCGGTGTCAGCCTCGGCGTGCTCGTCGACGCGCTGCGCCGGACGCTGGGCGAACTGGCGCCCGGCGCCGAGACCTACGCGACCGTCGCCCTCGCCCCCGTCGGGTCGGGCGGCCGCGACGTCGACGTCGTGCGCCTCGCGCTGCACGAGCCCTCGGCGATCGCGCGCACCAAGCAGGAGGAGCCCGAGGACGAGGACCGCGCCGCCGGCGGAGTGGTCGTCGACATCTCGCGCAAGCGCGTGCTCATCGACGGCGAGTCCGCGGCGTTCACCTTCAAGGAGTTCGAGCTGCTGCAGTACCTCGTGCTCCGCGAAGGCCGCACCATCGAGCGCACCGAGCTGGTGACCTCGCTCTGGCAGGGCGCCACCGAGGAGGAGGCCCCGGGCGAGCGCACGATCGACGTGCACGTGCGGCGCCTGCGCGCCAAGCTCGGCCGCTACGAGGACATCGTCCGCACCGTGCGCGGCGTCGGCTACCGCTTCGACCGCCACGCCGACGTGGTCATCCGCTACGGCCACGGCACCCCTTCGCCCGACCGCTTCTGACCCTCGGGGCTCCGGGGCGTCCTCGTTGACGCCCTCCGCGGCCCGTCGCGTCCTTCGTCGACGCCCTCCGCGGCCTCCTGCGCCCGGCCGGCGGCGGCGACCTCCTGCCCTTCGGGCGCGGCCGCGGGCGCGGGGCCCGGACTCTCGGGGCGGCGGGGGCGGCGGGGGGCGAGAGTGCAGGAGTTATGCGCCCGGGCGGCTCACGAGAGAGGTTCGGGATGCCGCAGCCGGCGGGTGTCAGTGCCGCACGGCTTCGGACTCGGACGGCTCCGGATGTCGGAGCCCGGGGCGTACCCTCGTGACATGACCTTCGTCGCGCCGAGCCGCCCCCGGGGAACGGCGCTGCGCGACCCCCGGCCCGATCCGGGACGGCCGATCGAGACGGAGTACCGGCCGCGGCATCCGCTCGACGTGCGCCGCACCGTGCTGTTCCTGCGCCGCGGCGCGGGCGACCCGGCGATGACCGTGGCCGGCTCGGTGATCTGGCGAGCGAGCAGAACGCCCGAGGGGGTCGCGACACTCGCGATCCGCGAGACGGCGCCCGGTATCGTGCGCGCGGCGGCGTGGGGCCCGGGTCGGGAGTGGGCGCTCGCGCAGCTTCCCGAGCTGTGCGGCGCGGGCGACGATCCGACGGACTTCGACGGGTCGCGGCATCCGCTGATCGCCGAGGCCCACCGCCGCAACCCCGGCCTGCGGCTCGCCCGCACCGGGCTGGTGTTCGACGCCCTCGCGTGCGCGATCTTCGAGCAGAAGATCACCGGCATGCAGGCGTTCGCCGCGTGGCGGCGCATCCTGACCTGGAGCGGCGAGCGAGCCCCCGGGCCCACGCCGCGTCCGATGTTCGCGCCGCCGTCGATCGAGGCCTGGCAGCACGTGCCGTCGTGGGCGTGGCATCGCGCCGGTCTCGAGCCCCCGCAGTCTCGCACGGTCGTGCGCGCGGCCCGCCGCGGCGACTCCCGCGTGCGAGCGGTGCTGGCCGCCGAAGACGGCGAGGCGGTCGATCGCGTGCTGGTCAGCCAGCCCGGGATCGGCCCGTGGACGTCGGCCGAGACCCGCATCCGGGCGCTGGGCGACCCCGACGCCGTCAGCGTCGGAGACTTCCACCTCGCCCACGAGGTCGGCTACGCCCTGACCGGCGAGCGTGTCGACGACGACGGGATGCTGCGGCTCCTGGCGCCCTGGGCGGGGCAGCGTCAGCGCGTCATCCGCCTCCTCTACGCCAGCGGCGTGCAGGAGCCCCGGCGCGCGCCGCGCCTGCACCCCGAGGATCACCGAGACCGCTGACCCCCGCGCGCATACTGATCCGACCCGGCCCGGGCGTCGTTGCCACGAGGACGAGCGACTTCACGCCAGGATGAACGCATGATCGAGGCGATGCACGGACTGCCCGAAGGCGTCCTCGGATTCCGCGCGGTGGGGGCGGTCGAGGCCGCGGACTACGAGAGCGTGCTCGACCCGGCGATCGACGCGGCGGTCGCGGAGGGCCGCAAGGTGAATCTGGTCTTCGTCCTCGGCGACGACTTCGAGCGGTACTCGCTCGGTGCGCTGTGGAAGGATGCCGAGCTCGAGGGCAAGCCGGCCCACATCTGGGGCCGTATCGCCCTGGTGACCGGTCACGCCGTGATCGCCGAGATCATCCACGGCATCTCCTTCCTCTTCCCGTGCGAGCTGCGGATCTTCGATGTCGACGCGGTCGACGACGCCGTCGCGTGGGCTGCGGAGGGTCCGATCGAGGCCTGACACCACAGGCCCTCGACGGTGTCGGTGGCCGGGAGGACACTGGATGTCGCCACGCGGCCGGGCGCGGCATCCGATCCCTCTCACCAGGAGCAGACATGCCCAGCCTCAACCCCTATCTCTCGTTCCAAAACCAGGCCCGTGAGGCCATGACCTTCTACCAAGGAGTGTTCGGGGGCGAGCTCGACATCTCGACGTTCGGCCAGTACGAGGGCATGGTGCAGGACCCGGCCGACGGCGACCTCGTGATGCACGCGCAGCTGACGAGTCCCGACGGCTTCGTGCTGATGGGGGCCGACACCCCGACCGGTATGGAGTACCGCGCACCGGCGGGAGTCTCGGTGTCGGTCAGCGGTGACGACGAAACCGCGCTGCAGGACTGGTGGGACGCCCTCGCCGACGGTGGCACCGTCGTGATGCCGTTCGACACGCCCCCGTGGGGCGGCCGGTTCGGGATGCTCACCGACCGGTTCGGCATCGATTGGATGGTCGCCCTCAACGCCACGCCGAGCTGATCCGCCCCGCTGAGGGCGGGTCGGCGCGAGGGTCTCCGCCGGGCCGTGCGGGCCCTAGGCTGTCCCCATGACCACACCTCGCAAGCGCTGGACGCGCGGCCACTCGGGCTGGGCGGTCGGCACGGCGCTCATCTTCACGCTCGGCATCGTGTTCGGGATGATCTGGGGCCAGCTGCTCGTCGGGCTGTTCCTGGCCTTCGCCGTGTCGATCGGATGGCTCATCGCCTACGAGTCCTGGCGCGGCCGGAGCGTCGGCATCGAGAACCGCGACGACAACGGCGCACAGCTGTAACGGCATCCGTCTTCCGCCGGCCGCGGGCGCGTCGTATCGTGAGCGCCAGGAGGTGGTCCGAATGCGTGCCACTGTCGGCGACCGCGTCATCATCCATGGGCGCATCGTGGGATCGGCTGGCCGCGCCGGAGAGGTCATCGAGGTGCGCGGCTCCGAGGAAGCTCCGCTGCTCGTCGTGCGCTACGACGACGGGCACGAGGCGGTTCTCTCTCCGGGGAGCGACTGCGAGATCCGCCACGAGGAGTGAGCGGCCGAGCCGCTCCGGCGCGGGCGGTCGTCGTCAGGCGCGCCAGAGGGTGAGCTTGTCGGGATTGCGCACGATGTAGACATCCGTGATGCGGCCTCCGGCGACCGCGAGCGAGATGACCGCGTCGGCGCTGCCCTTCACCGTCACGAGGAACGCCAGGCCGTCGGCCGTGAGCGTCGGCTCGACCTGAGCCTCGGGGACCAGGTGCGGAAGTCCCAGGACGAATCTCGCTACACGGTCCGCACCGACCACCGGTCGGCGCGCAGCCGAGACGCGTCCGCCGCCGTCGGCGCGCAGCACGACGTCGGGAGCGAGCACCGCCACCAGCGCCGCCAGATCGCCGGTCGCGGTCGCCGCCGCGAAGGCGCGGGCGCCCGCGTCGTGCTCGTCGCGGGGGGCGACCCCCGCTCGCCGCT
>NZ_JAYRDE010000053.1:0-20459 GCF_041909575.1 Microbacterium sp.
GACCGCGGCGCGCATCGTCGCCGACGTCGCCTCGCACGGCGAGACCGCCCTCCGCGACCAGGCCGAGCGGTTCGACGGGGTCTCGGCGCACGAGATCCGCGTCCCGGCGGCTCACCTCGACGACGCCGTGGCCGGACTCGACCCGAGCGTGCGCGCCGCCCTCGAAGAGGCGATCGCGCGGGTGCGCGCGGCGTCGGCGGCCCAGGTCCCTGCGGCCGCGACGACGGTCCTCGGCCCCGGAGCCCGCGTGACGCAGCGCTGGCAGCCGGTGCGGCGCGTGGGCCTCTACGTTCCGGGTGGCAAGGCCGTCTACCCGTCGAGCGTCGTCATGAACGTCGTCCCCGCGCAGGTGGCCGGCGTCGCCGAGATCGCCCTCGCCTCCCCGCCGCAGCGCGACCACGGGGGACGCGTGCACCCCGTGATCCTCGCCGCGGCGCGTCTCCTCGGCGTCGACGAGGTCTATGCCATGGGCGGTGCCGGCGCCATCGGCGCGCTCGCGCACGGTGTCCCGGCTCTGGGGCTCGAGCCCGTCGACGTCGTGACCGGTCCGGGAAACAACTTCGTCGCCGCGGCCAAGCGGGCCGTGGCCGGCCTCGTCGGGACGGATTCCGAGGCCGGCGCCACCGAGATCCTCATCGTCGCCGATGACAGCGCCGATCCCCGCCTGGTCTCGGCCGACCTCATCAGCCAGGCCGAGCACGACGAGCAGGCGTCGGCCGTGCTCGTGACGACGTCGGAGGCGCTCGCCCAGGCGGTGGCGGCCGACATCGTGCCGCGCGCGGCAGCGACGCGGCACGCCGAGCGGGTCACCACTGCGCTTGCGGGGCCCCAGTCGGCCATCGTGCTCGTGGACGACCTGGCAGCGGCGACCGCGTTCAGCAACGCGTACGCGCCGGAGCACCTCGAACTGCACCTCGCGGAGCCGCGGCCGGAGGACTTCGTCCACGCCGGTGCCGTCTTCGTGGGGCCCGACTCCCCGGTCAGTCTCGGCGACTACCTGGCCGGCAGCAACCACGTGCTCCCCACGGGCGGTCAGGCGCGGTACTCCGCAGGCCTCTCGTCGGCGACCTTCCTGCGGCCGCAGCAGGTCATCGAGTACGACCGTCCGGCCCTCGCCGAGGTCCGCGACGCCATCGTCACTCTCGCCGAGGCGGAGGCGCTGCCCGCCCACGGCGAGGCCGTCGTGGTCCGGTTCGAGCCCTGACGCCCTGCGTCGAGGCGTAGTCTGTCTCTGCCATGCACTGTCCGTTCTGTCGCCACCCCGACTCCCGCGTCATCGATTCGCGCACCAGCGACGACGGGCTCAGCATCCGCCGCCGTCGGCAGTGCCCGGAGTGCGGTGGCCGCTTCACGACCGTCGAGACCGCGAGCCTCAATGTGATCAAGCGCTCGGGCGTCATCGAGCCCTTCAGCCGCGAGAAGGTGATGTCCGGGGTCCGCAAGGCCTGCCAGGGGCGCCCGGTGACCGAGGCCGACCTGGCGGTGCTGGCGCAGACGGTCGAGGAGACGGTGCGCCAGACCGGCGCGTCGCAGCTCGACACCAATGAGATCGGCCTCGCGATCCTCGGCCCCCTCCGCGAGCTCGACGAGGTCGCCTACCTGCGATTCGCAAGCGTGTACCAGGCGTTCGATTCGCTGGAGGACTTCGAGTCGGCGATCGATCAGCTGCGCGCCGATCACGCCGAACGCCCACGGTCCGAGGCGTCGCTCGACTGACCCGGCGTCCGGGCGGTCCGAGGCGACCGGATAGCCTGGAGTCGATGTATCCGCTCCTTTTCCGGACCGTGCTCTCGCGCATGGATCCCGAGACCGCGCACCATGCCGCCATGACCGTCATCCGCGTGCTGGGCGTCCCGCCCTTCTCGTGGGCCGCACGCGCGATCACGCGCCCGGATCCCGCCCTCGCGGTGTCGGCCCTCGGCCTGCGCTTCGACACGCCCTTCGGCGTCGCCGCCGGCTTCGACAAGGACGTCACGGGCGCCGCGGGACTGTTCGCGCTCGGCTTCGGCCACGTCGAGGTGGGCACGCTCACCGCGATCCCGCAGGAGGGCAATCCCCGCCCCCGGCTCTTCCGCCTCATCCCGGACCGCGCGGTGGTCAACCGCATGGGCTTCAACAACCACGGCGCCGAGGCCGCCGCGCGCCGCCTCGAGAAGCTCCGCCGGCGCCGCGGCAACGGAGTCATCGGGGTCAACATCGGCAAGAGCCGCGTCGTCGAGGTCGAGGACGCCACGGCGGACTACGTCCGCAGCGCGACGCTTCTCGCACCCCTCGCGGACTACCTCGTCGTGAACGTGTCCTCCCCGAACACGCCGGGACTGCGCGGACTGCAGGCCGTCGAGACGCTCCGGCCGCTCCTCGAGGCCGTGCGCGACGCCGCGGCGGCGACCCCGCTGCTGGTGAAGATCGCACCCGATCTGCCCGACGACGAGGTGACGGCGGTCGCCCGCCTCGCCGTCGATCTGGGACTGGCCGGCCTCATCGCCACGAACACGACGATCTCGCGCGCGGGCCTGGCCACCGATCCCGCGGTCGTCGATGCGGCGGGCGCCGGCGGACTGTCGGGCGCACCGCTCAAGGCGCGCGCCCTCGAGGTGCTGCGGCTCGTCCGCGCTGCGGTGCCGCCGGAGTTCTGCGTGGTGTCCGTCGGCGGAGTGGAGACGGCCGACGACGTGCGGGAGCGGATGGATGCCGGAGCCACGCTCGTGCAGGGCTACACGGCGTTCCTCTACCGCGGGCCGCTGTGGGCGCGGCAGATCAGCCGGGGACTGCGCACCTCGGTGCGCTGACGGCCGGCGGTCAGACCGGGCGCTGGCCGCGCTTCACCTGCGGCTTCGGCAGGCGGAGGAAGCGCATCTGCACGGTGCGCATCGCCGCGTACCAGCCCAGGCCCTTCTCGATCTTGTCGGCGCCGAACTTCTCCTTCACGGCGCGCTTGACCATGATCGACGTCAGGATCATGTCGCCCACCACGAAGAAGATGAAGATCCACAGTGCCACGAACGAGTAGAACTGCACTTCCGGCAGGGGGATGAACGTCGCGAGGATGACGACGACCATCGCGGGCATGACCGCCTCGCCGAGGTGCCAGCCGGCGTCGACGTAGTCGCGCACGAACTTGCGCTGCGCACCCTGGTCGCGGGCGGGCAGATACTTGGGGTCGCCGGCGGCCATCCCCACGCGCGCCTTCTCGCGCCGCGCCTGGAGTTCGGCGCGCTGGCGCGCCTTGGCCTCTTTGGTGTCGGCGACCAGGGGGCGCTTGCGGGCGGCCTCCCGTTCGGCGCGGCTCGGGGTCGCGCGACCCTTCCCGACCGGGACGCCGTTGAGGCTCGTTCCCTCGGAGGGCGCGTCGCTCGATGCGGGTGCTGCGGAGTTCTTGGCCACGATGATCCTCGGGAGTGCGGGAGAAGGGGTGCACTTAAGATTACCCGCATGACCTCTGAGCTCTCCCGACAGGATGCCGTGCGTGAAGCCGCGGCTTCCGGCATCCCCTCCGCCCTGGCCGATCTGGGCGCCCTCGTGCGCATCCCGTCCGTCGCGTTCCCCGGATTCGACGAGGAGCCGGTGCAGCGAAGCGCCGAGGCCGTGGCCGCGCTCGTGCGGGAGACCGGCCTGTTCGAGACCGTCGACATCCGTCGCTCGTCGGTGCCCGGCACCGACGAGCAGGGACAGCCGGCGGTGCTCGCCACCCGTGCCGCCCGCAACGGCCGGCCGACGATCCTGCTGTACGCGCACCACGACGTCCAGCCCGTCGGCGACGAGGCGCTGTGGCAGTCGCCGCCGTTCGAGCCCACGCTGCGCGATGGCCGTCTCTACGGGCGCGGGGCGGCCGACGACAAGGCCGGCGTCATGGCGCACGTCGCCGCGCTGCGTGCGCTGAAGGAGGCGGTCGGCGACGACTTCGACCTCGGCGTCGCGCTCTTCTTCGAGGGGGAGGAGGAGGCAGGCTCGAAGTCGTTCGCCTCGTTCCTCTCCGACAACGCCGACGCGCTGCGCGCCGACGTGATCGTGGTCGCCGATTCGGGCAACTGGGACGCGAAGACCCCCGCGCTCACGGTGTCGCTGCGCGGGAACACGCGCTTCACCCTGCGCGTGAAGACGCTCGAGCACGCCTCGCACTCCGGCATGTTCGGCGGGGCCGTTCCCGACGCGATGATGGCGACGGTGAAGCTGCTCGCGACGCTGTGGGACGACGACGGCGCCGTCGCGGTCGCGGGGCTGACGGAGCGGGATGCCGCGACGCCGCCGTACGGCGAGGAGACGCTGCGCGACGAGGCAGGGCTTCCCGCCGGGGTCACGCCCATCGGGCGCGGCACGATCCTGAGCCGCATCTGGAACAAGCCGTCGATCACGGTCACCGGCATCGACGCCCCGACCGTGGTGAACGCGTCGAACACGCTGAGCCCCGAGATCTCGGTCGTCATCAGCGCCCGGATCGCGCCCGGCCAGCGCGCGCGCGACGCCTACGACGCCATCGAGGCGCACCTGCGCGCGCACGCGCCGTTCGGCGCCGAGCTCGCCTTCAGCGACCACGACTTCGGCGACGCGTTCCTCGTCGACACCTCGGGCTGGGCCGTCCAGGCCGCCCGCGAGGCGCTGCACGAGGGCTACGGAGTCGAGTCGGTGGACATCGGCGTCGGCGGGTCCATCCCGTTCATCGCCGATCTCGTGCGCGAGTTCCCCGGCGCCCAGATCCTGGTGACCGGCGTGGAGGATCCGCACGCGAAGGCGCACAGCCCGAACGAGTCGCTGCACCTCGAGACCTTCCGCCACGCGGTGCTCTCCGAGGCGCTGCTGCTCGAGAAGCTCGACCGGCGTCAGGCGGGGGAGTAGGCCCTCCGGCTCCGACCGGACGCGGACACGCCCCGCTCGGAGCCGGTTCCCTGCGAACACGCGTAGAATCGCAGCATCCCGCCGCTCACGCGGCCCGTCCGGAGGAGTGCCATGACCGACACTGCACTGTCGACCGACCAGTCCGTCCGCGAGCACGGCGTCCTGCTGACCGATGCCGCATCGCTCAAGGTCAAGAGCCTCCTGTCCCAGGAGGGTCGCGACGACCTGCGTCTGCGCGTGGCCGTGCAGCCGGGCGGATGCAGCGGACTGATCTACCAGCTCTACTTCGACGAGCGGTACCTCGACGGCGACAAGACGGTCGACTTCGACGGCGTCGAGGTCATCGTCGACGACATGAGCGTCCCGTACCTCGACGGAGCGACGATCGACTTCAAGGACACGATCTCGGAGCAGGGCTTCACGATCGACAACCCGAACGCGGCCGGCAGCTGCGCATGCGGCGACAGCTTCCACTGATCGGCACCGATTTCCGCCAGGCCCGGCGCGCTCGTGAGAGTGCCCGGGCCTGCGGTTTTCCCGCCGTGGGCACCCATTCCAACCTGGGCGGTTGGCCTGAATCGCCTGGATGCTTGCCCTAGACTGACATGAGTACTTCTCACGACCCGGAAAGGTGCACCGTGCCCTCGAAACGTCGAATCCGCTGGGCCGTTCTCCCCGTCGGGATCGCAACGGCCGCAGTACTCGCCGGGTGCACCCCGACGGAGCTTCACGGCTTCCTGCCGGGCTTCGTCGAGGACGGCACGCCCGCCACGAACCACACCGACATGGTCGCCGGTCTGTGGGTCAACTCGTGGATCGTGCTCCTCGCCGTCGGCGTGATCACGTGGGGCCTCATGGGCTGGGCAGCCATCGCGTACCGCCGCCGCAAGGGCCAGGTGGGCCTGCCGGTGCAGCTGCGCTACAACATGCCGATCGAGATCTTCTACACGATCGTGCCGCTGATCCTCGTGATCGGCTTCTTCGCCTTCACGGCTCGCGATCAGACGATTCTCGAGACCCAGACCGAAGACCCCGACGTGTCGATCGTCGCCATCGGCAAGCAGTGGTCGTGGGACTTCCAGTACGACGGCGCGACCGAGGACGAGACCGTGTGGTCCATGGGCGTCCAGGCGCAGACCGACGATCAGGGCAACGTCACGAGCGAGCTTCCGACGCTCGTGCTCCCGGTCGACCAGACGGTCAAGATCAAGCTGCAGTCGCGCGACGTCATCCACTCCTTCTGGATCATCGACTTCCTCTACAAGAAGGACATGTACATCGGGAAGGACAACTACTGGTCCTTCACGCCGACCCGCGAGGGCGAGTACGCCGGAAAGTGCGCCGAGCTCTGCGGCGAGTACCACTCGATGATGCTCTTCAACGTGCAGGTCGTGAGCGAAGCGGAGTACGAGGACTACCTCGCCGAGCTCCGCGCCGCGGGCCAGACCGGTGACATCAACGACGAGTACGACCGGCTGCAGAATCTGCCCGGCACCGGCGGCACGCCCGAGAACGAAGAGGGAGACAACTGATCATGGCGACGACGCTTCCGCTTCAGGAGACGACGCAGGGTCGCCCGACCACGCTGCCGCCTCGCCAGGCCGCACTGCTCAGCGCTTCGCGCGTCGAGCAGAAGGGCAACATCATCGTCAAGTGGATCACCTCCACCGACCACAAGACGATCGGCTACCTGTACCTCATCTCGTCGGTGCTCTTCTTCCTCCTCGGCGGGGTGATGGCGCTCATCATCCGCGCCGAGCTCTTCGAGCCCGGGATGCAGATCATCCCGACGAAGGAGCAGTACAACCAGCTCTTCACGATGCACGGCACGATCATGCTGCTGATGTTCGCGACGCCGCTGTTCGCGGGCTTCGCGAACGCGATCCTCCCGCTGCAGATCGGCGCTCCCGACGTCGCCTTCCCGCGCCTCAACGCCTTCGCGTTCTGGCTGTTCCTCTTCGGCTCGACGATCGCCGTCGCCGGCTTCCTCACCCCGCAGGGCGCGGCGGCGTTCGGCTGGTTCGCCTATCAGCCTCTCGCCAACGCCAGCTTCTCGCCCGGCGCCGGAGGAAACCTCTGGATGCTCGGCCTCGGCATGAGCGGCTTCGGCACCATCCTCGGCGCGGTGAACTTCATCACGACGATCATCACGATGCGCGCACCGGGCATGACCATGTGGCGCATGCCGATCTTCTCGTGGAACACGCTGGTCACCAGCATCCTGATCCTGATGGCGTTCCCGATCCTCGCCGCCGCCATCCTGGCAGCCGCCGCGGACCGCGTGCTCGGCGCCCACATCTACGATCCGGCCAACGGAGGCGTGCTGCTGTGGCAGCACCTGTTCTGGTTCTTCGGCCATCCAGAGGTGTACATCATCGCGCTGCCGTTCTTCGGCATCATCTCCGAGGTGCTGCCGGTCTTCAGCCGCAAGCCGATCTTCGGATACAAGACGCTGGTCTACGCCACGATCGCGATCGCGGCGCTGTCGGTGGCGGTGTGGGCGCACCACATGTACGTGACCGGTGCCGTGCTGCTGCCGTTCTTCGCAGTGATGACGATGCTCATCGCGGTGCCCACGGGCGTGAAGATCTTCAACTGGATCGGCACGATGTGGCGCGGCTCGGTGACCTTCGAGACGCCGATGGTGTTCGCGCTCGGCTTCCTGGTGTCGTTCGTCTTCGGCGGTCTGACCGGCGTCATCCTGGCGTCGCCCCCGCTGGACTTCGCGCTCTCCGACTCGTACTTCGTCGTCGCGCACTTCCACTACGTCGTGTTCGGCACGGTGGTGTTCGCGATGTTCTCGGGCTTCTACTTCTGGTGGCCGAAGTGGACGGGGAAGATGCTCAACGAGCGTCTGGGCATCGTGCACTTCTGGATGCTGTTCATCGGGTTCCACATGACCTTCCTCATCCAGCACTGGCTGGGCGTGGACGGCATGGTCCGCCGCTACGCCGACTACTCGGCGGCCGACGGCTGGACCTGGCAGAACCAGGTCTCGACCGTGGGATCGATCATCCTGGGCGCCTCGATGATCCCGTTCCTGTTCAACGTGTGGATCACCGCCCGCAAGGCGCCGCGCGTCACCGTCAACGACCCGTGGGGCTACGGCGCCTCGCTCGAGTGGGCGACCTCGTGCCCGCCGCCGCGGCACAACTTCACGTCGATCCCGCGCATCCGCAGCGAGCGGCCGGCGTTCGACCTCAACCACCCGGAGGCGGGGATCCCCGTCGGTGTCGGGCCCGCGAAGGACGCACCCGCAGCCCCGGTCGTCGACGCCGCCGATGGAAAGGTGAAGTAAGTGCGCACCAACACCGGACTGTGGTGGCTGCTGGCCGCGTTCTTCCTGCTGATGGCGGTCATCTACACGACCTGGAACATCCTCGCCCACCCGGACCTGCCCGTGATCAACGCGATCGAGTGGGTCGGCAGCGTGGCGCTGCTGTTCACGGCGTTCATGGGCGCGCTCATCGCGTTCTACATCGGCCGGGTGCACAAGGCGCAGGGCGGCGAGCTGCCCGAGGACGTGCTCACCTCCGACATCGATGACGGCGACCCCGAGCTGGGTGAGTTCAGCCCGTGGTCGTGGTGGCCGATCGTGCTCGCCTTCTCGGCGGCGCTCGCGATGATCGGCCTCGCCGTGGGCGCGTGGATGGTGCCGATCGGATTCGCCGTGTTCGTGGTGGCGATCGTCGGCTGGGTGTACGAGTACTACCGCGGGTACTTCGCCCGCTGATCGTGCCCCTGACGCCCTCACGGGTGCGGCTGTCGGCCGCGGCCGTCTCCGAGACCGGAGCGCATCGCACCGTCAACCAGGATGCGGCGTTCACCGCGTCCTGGGGCGGTGCCGTCGCCGATGGCGTGGGCGGCGGTCCCGCCGGCGACCTGGCTTCGGCGGCGTTCGTGCATCGCCTCGCCGCGGGCCGCGTGGGCACGGTCGATCCGGAGACCCTGACCGTGAGCGTGCGGGCCGCGAACTGGGACCTGCGCGCACATGTGGAGCGCGATCCGTCGCTGAGCGGAATGGCGACGACGTTCACCGGTGTCTTCGTCTCCGAGTCCGACACCGTGCTGCTCGCGCACACGGGCGACTCGCGCGCCTACCTGCTGCGCGGTGGTGTGCTGACCCAGCAGACGCGTGACGACTCGTACGTGCAGGCGCTCGTGGATCGCGGCCTGGTGACGGTGCAGGATGCCGCGTCCCATCCGCGGCGGAACCTCATCACCGCGTCGCTGAGCGGCGGCGAACGGGACCGTGTCGTCGTGCGGGAGCACGAGGCCCGCGCCGGCGACCGCTGGGTGCTGTGCAGCGACGGTCTGAGCGACTACGTGCCGCACGAGGACATCGCCGCGGCCGTCGCGCACCGCGGTGCGACGGAGGCGGCGGCAGCGGCTGTCGCGCTGGCGCTCGAGGCGGGAACGCGCGACAACGTGACGGTGGTCGTGTGCGACGTCGAGGTGGGGGCGCCGCAGAGCTTCTCGGCCGCTCCGGCCGCCGCCTTCTACGGTGCGGCGGCCGCCCGCTTCACCGAGGGCCTGGAGTCGGCCTGAGGGGACGTCGCCGGCGAGCGGTCAGCGGATGGCGGCTGAGCGCACGACCATCACCTGCGCGTCGAACACGCGGGGGAGCGCACCCTCGTCGTTCTCGGTCGGCTGCCCTTCGCGGATCCAGTACTCGTACCCGCCGATCATCTCTCTGACCCCGTAGCCCAGCTGCGCGAACGCCAGGGCGCCCTTCGCCCCCGCGTTGCAGCCGGGGCTCCAGCAGTACACCACGACGGGGACGGACGGATCGAGCTCCGCCGGCGCGCGCTCCGGGATCTGCGCGTAGGGCATGTGGATCGCCCCGGCGATGCGTCCCTGCGCCCAGGCTTCGTCACCGCGCACGTCGATCAGCACGAAGCGGTCTCCGGCCTTCTGCGCGGCGTACACGTCCGACGCGTCGGTCTCGAAGGCGAGCTTGGCCGAGAAGAAGTCCTGAGCGGAGGTCATGTGCTCACGCTACGGGGTGCGTCGTGCTGCGCGCGCCGCTGGGGCGGCCACTCGTCGCCGCAATCCTGCCGTTTCGCGGGGTCGTGACGACCGATGCCCCGGAACCTCCGCGGGGGAGGTGCCGGGGCATCCGATCGATGGGGGACCGAGCCTACTGGCCGGTCTCCTTCTCGCGATTGCGGGGCTTCTTCTCGCCGTCCTCCGGGACGATGACGTTGGAGGGGCGGACCGCCGTCTCGGAGTTGCGACCGTCGTCGATCGGCCGGTGCGGTGCGTCGGGCACGCCGGCGCGCTCGTGCGCGCCCTGCAGCTCGGCGTCCTCTTCGGCAGCGATGTGATCGAGCGCGTGGTGCTGGTGCGCCAGCGCGGCGTCGAGCTCGGACTGGGTGACGGGGGTGAGGCGGTCCTCGAAGAACCAGCGCGAAATGGCCGCACGCACGTTCTCATGCCACGGGATGCGGCCCTTGGCGTTCGGGCGCACCACCAGGGGCTCGTACGTGTCGAAGTCGACCAGCTTGAACCGCTCGTACTCGTCGACGGGCTGGTGCACCTCGATGTACTCGCCGCCGGGGAGGCGGACGATGCGACCGGACTCGTAGCCGTGCAGCGCGATCTCGCGGTCCTTCTTCTGCAGCGCGATGCAGATGCGCTTGGTCACGAAGTACGCCACGATCGGGCCGACGAACAGCAGCGCCTGGAGGGTGTGGATGACCCCCTCCATGGTGAGCCAGAAGTGCGTCGCGATGATGTCGGATGCGGCCGCTGCCCACAGCACCGCGTAGAACGTGACGCCGGCCGCGCCGATGGCGGTGCGGGTCGCCGCGTTGCGGGGACGCTGTGCGATGTGGTGCTCGCGCTTGTCGCCGGTGACCCACGCCTCGATGAAGGGGTAGATGAGCACCAGGACGATGAACACGCCGAGCCCGATGAGCGGCACGAGGATGTTGAACGACCAGGTGTGGTCGAGGAACACGAACTCCCAGCCCGGCGGGATGAGGCGCAGGGCGCCGTCCGCGAAGCCGATGTACCAGTCGGGCTGCGTTCCCGCAGACACCGGCGACGGGTCGTACGGGCCGTAGTTCCAGATCGGGTTGATCGTGAACAGGGCGGCGATCAGCGCGATGACGCCGAACGTGATGAACAGGAAGCCGCCCATCTTCGACATGTACACCGGCATCATCGGGTAGCCGACGACGACGCTGTTGGTGCGGCCGGCGCCCGCGAACTGGGTGTGCTTGTTGATCACCATCAGCATGAGGTGGAGCACCAGCAGGCCCACGAGGATCGCCGGGAGCAGCAGGATGTGGAGCGAGTACAGGCGTCCGACGATGGCCGTACCGGGGAACTCGCCGCCGAACAGCAGGAACGAGGTCCAGGTGCCGATCAGCGGGATGCCCTTGACCATGCCGTCGATGATGCGCAGGCCGTTGCCCGAGAGCACGTCATCGGGGAGCGAGTAGCCGGTGAAGCCCTCGCCCATCGCGAGGATGAAGAGGATGAAGCCGATCACCCAGTTGAGCTCGCGCGGCTTGCGGAACGCACCCGTGAAGAAGACGCGGAGCATGTGCACGCCGATGCCCGCGACGAACACCAGGGCGGCCCAGTGGTGCATCTGGCGGACGAGGAGGCCGCCGCGCAGGTCGAACGAGATCTCCAGCGTCGAGGCCATCGCCGCCGACATCTCGATTCCGCGCATCGGCAGGTAGGCACCGTGGTAGTGGGTCTCGACCATCGAGGCCTGGAAGAAGAACGTCAGGAACGTGCCGGTGAGGAGGACGACGACGAAGCTCCACAGCGCGATCTCGCCGAGCATGAACGACCAGTGGTCGGGGAAGATCTTCCGGCCGAGCTCCTTCACGAAGCCCGACAGGCTGGTGCGCTCGTCGATGTAGTTCGACGCGGCGCCGACGAAGCGGCCGCCCAGCGGCTTGTCGCGCGGCGCGACCGGCTCCGCGTACGAGGCCGGCTCTTGAGTGAGGTTCTCGGGGGGATGGGTCGTGGTCATGATCAGTGACGCTCCCAGAAGCTCGGGCCGACGGGTTCGGTGAAGTCGCTGCGCGCGATCAGGTAACCCTCGTCGTCAACGGTGATCGGCAGCTGCGGCAGCGGGCGAGCGGCGGGTCCGAAGATGACCTTCGCCGCGTCGGTGACGTCGAACTGCGACTGGTGGCAGGGGCACAGCAGGTGGTGGGTCTGCTGCTCGTAGAGCGCGACGGGGCAGCCGACGTGCGTGCAGACCTTGGAGTAGGCCACGATGCCGTCGTAGGACCAGTCGGCGCGCTCGGGCGTCTCGGTGAGCTGCTCGGGGAGCAGGCGCATGAGGAGGACGATGGCCTTCGCCTTCTCCTCCAGGTACCCGTCGGAGTGGGACACGTCGGCGAGGTCGGCGGGGATGACGTGCACGGCGGAGCCGAGGGTGACGTCGGCTGCGCGGATCGGCTCGCCGCTCGGGTCGTGGGCCAGGCGCGTGCCCTCCTTCCACATGGTGTGGCTGAGGAGGTAGACCGGGTCGCCGCCGTGGGGGTGCTCGGGCGTGCTCTCGGGCGCGAGGCCGCGGAAGAGCACGATCGCCGGCGCGACGGATGCCACGAGCGCGGCGATCAGCGAGTTGCGGATCATCGTGCGGCGTCCGAAGCCCGACTCCTCGTTCGCGTCGGCGAAGGCCTGGATCGCGGCGGCACGGGTCGTGTCGCGGCCGCGCGTGGCGTGACGCGGCTCGACGAACTCGCTGTCGGACATGACGGCCTTGGACCAGTGGATCGCACCGAGGCCGATGGCGAGCAGGGCGAGGGCGATGCCGAGGCCGATGAAGAGGTTGTTGTTCCGGATGTCGATCATCCGGCCGCTCTCGATGGGGAAGAGCATGTAGGCGGCGACCGCCCAGATGCTGCCGGCGATCGAGATGTAGAAGAGCGTGTACACCGAACGCACGGCGCGCTGCATCGCGACCGGGTCCTTGTCGGTCATCCGCTCGCGGTGCGGCGGGAGCTCCGGATTGCGCACCGGGTCGGTGACCGCGACGGCGAGCCCGGGGGAGGGCTTCCAGGAAGCCCTCTCGTGCTCGAGCGGGTCGTCCTCGTGTGCCATGCTGCTCCTCGTCAGTTCTTGCGTGTCAGTGAGTTCAGTTGGACTTCGCCGTGATCCACACGGTGAGGGCGATCAGCCCTCCGATCCCGAAGATCCAGATGAAGAGGCCTTCCGAGACCGGGCCCAGCGAGCCGAGGGTGAAGCCACCGGGAGACGTGGTGTCCTGCAGGAACAGCAGGTACGAGATGATGTCGCGCTTCTCCTCGGTCGTCAGCGTCATGTCGTTGAAGACCGGCATGTTCTGCGGACCCGTCACCATCGCCGCGTACATGTTCAGGGGTGAGGTGTCGTAGAGGGCCGGGGCGTACTTGCCCTCGGTGAGCGCGCCGCCGGCGCCGGCCACGTTGTGGCACATCGCGCAGTTGATGCGGAACAGCTCGCCTCCCTCGGCGGCGTTGCCCTCGCCGTCGAGCACCTCGGGCTCGGGGTAGGTCGGACCGGGCGCGATGCTCTGGATGTAGGCGCCGACGGCCGCGATCTGCTCTTCGGTGAACTGCACGGGCTTCTGCGGTGCCTGCGGCCCCTGCATCTGCAGAGGCATCCGGCCGGTGCTCATCTGGAAGTGCACGGCGAGCTCGCCCACGCCGTAGAGCGACGGGCCGTCGTTCGTGCCCTGGACGTCGAGGCCGTGGCAGGTGGCGCAGTTGGCCTGGAAGAGCCGCTCACCGTCTTCGACGGTCGACGCGCTTGCCACCGTCGACTCGGCGGTCGTCGCGGCGACGGCCGCGGATGCGCCGGCGTAGACGCCGCCGGTGATCAGGAGGCCGATGCCGATGAGCGCGGCAGCTGCCCAGGGGCTGCGGCGGCCTTTCGAGCGGCGCGGGGTGTCACGTGCCATGTCGGGGTTCAGCTCCGCTCTTATTTCAGGAAGTAGATGACGAGGAACAGGGCGATCCAGACGACGTCGACGAAGTGCCAGTAGTACGACACGACGATCGAGGACGTCATCTCCTTGCGCCCGAAGTTCTTGACGGCGTAGGCGCGGCCGATCACCAGGAGGAAGGCGATGAGGCCACCCGTGACGTGGAGGGCGTGGAAGCCGGTGGTCAGGTAGAACGCCGACGCGTACGAGTTCGCGCTGATCGGCATCCCCTCGGCGACGAGCTGCGCGTACTCCCAGACCTGGCCCGAGACGAAGATGGCGCCGAGCGCGAACGTCAGCCAGAACCACTCGACCATGCCCCAGCCGAGCCATCCCCGCTTCCGCGTGGAGTAGGGCTGGAAGCGCTCCGCCGCGAACACGCCCATCTGGCACGTGACCGACGAGAGCACGAGGATGATCGTGTTCACGGTCGCGTAGGGGATGTTCAGCAGCTGCGTCTCCTGCGCCCAGAGTTCCGGGGAGGTGCTGCGCAGGGTGAAGTAGATCGCGAACAGGCCGGCGAAGAACATCACCTCGCTGCCGAGCCACACGATGGTGCCGACGGCGACCGGATCCGGCCGCTTGACGGACCGCATGGCCTGGGCGTAGGTCGCTGAGGAGGTCGTCACGCTCCCCATTATGGCCGATTCGGAGTCCCGAGTTTCGCATCGGGAGGCATGTCTTGGGCGTGATCCGAACTAAGGCGAGCCTAAGAATCGGCCGCGAGTCTGCCGTGAACACGCGATGAGGACGCAGAACCACGCCTTGAGGGATGCCGTGTCACGAAACGGTTCCGATTCCGCCGCGCGGCTAGGCTCTCTCGGTATGGCGGAGCTGTACACCTGGCCGGGCATCCTCACGACGCTTCTCGAACGGCGCGACCTCAGCGTCTCGGAGTCGACGTGGGCGATGCGGCAGATCATGTCGGGGTCGGCGACGCCTTCGCAGCTGGCGGGTTTCCTCGTCGCGCTGCGCGCCAAGGGCGAGACGGTCGACGAGATCGTCGGGTTCCGCGACGCGATCCTCGAGGCCGCCCTGCCGCTGCACGTCGACCCCGCGGTGCTCGACATCGTCGGCACGGGCGGCGACCGGTTCGGGACCGTGAATGTCTCCACCATGGCGGCCCTCGTCGCCGCGGCCACCGGAGTCCCCGTGGTCAAGCACGGTAACCGGGCGGCGAGCTCGTCGTCCGGCTCGTCGGACGTCCTCGCCGCACTGGGAGTGGACCTGTCGCTGCCGCCCGAGGCGGTGGCTGCGGCGCTTCCGCGGGCGGGGATCACGTTCGCCTTCGCGGCGGCGTTCCACCCCGGCTTCCGCCACGCCGGGCCCACCCGCAGCGAGCTCGGTGTGCCGACGGTCTTCAACTTCCTGGGCCCGCTGTGCAACCCCGCCCGCGCCGAGGCGAACGCGGTGGGCGTCGCGCACCTGGACCGCGTCCCGCTCATCACCGGAGTGTTCCGCACACGCGGCGCGACGGCGCTGGTGTTCCGCGGCGACGACGGGCTCGACGAGCTCACCACCACGGGGCACAGCCGCCTGTGGGAGGTGAGCCGTGGCGACATCCACGAGCACGACCTGGATCCGCGGGACCTGGACATCCCGCTCGCCGAGATCGACGACCTGCTCGGCGGCGATCCGTCGCACAACGCCGCGATCGTGCGGCGGGTCCTCGCGGGCGAGGACGGGCCGGTGCGCGACATCGTCCTGCTCAACGCCGCCGCCGGACTGGTCGCGTACCGACTGTTCGAGGATGCCGCGCAGGTGCAGCGGCCGATCCTCGACCGCCTGGCCGAGGCCCGCGACGACGCCGCCGCGGCGATCGACTCCGGCGCCGCCACCCAGACGCTCGAGCGGTGGGTCGAGGTCACCCGGGAACTCGGTTCCTGAGGCCGGTCCGCGCGCGGCGCGGGGGCTTCCCCGTGATGGACGCCGCCGCTAGCGTGGCGGCACACGCCCCACTCGCCAGGAGGACGACATGAGCAGCGAAGCCACCGACACCACCGCCGACGTCATCGAGGCCCCGTCCAAGAAGGTCGGGCTCGTGAAGGCCGTCGGCATCCTCGGGATCATCGGCGGCGTGCTGCTCATCGTCGTGGGCATCATCGCCTGGATCGGCGTGACCACGCAGCTGACGGCGGAGAACATCACGATCCCCGACGACGCGGCCGCGTTCCAGGGACAGCAGGTCACCGGCCCGGTGACGGCATACATCCAGGCCGACATCATCAACAAGCACGCGCTGGAGGCGTCGGGCGGCAAGACCTACGCGGAGCTGCCGCAGGACGATCCGGTGCGCGCCACCGTGATGCAGGCATCGTTCCTGCGCGCGTCGCTGTACACCTCGGTCGTGGCCTACGGCGTCGCCCTCTTCGCCGCCGGGATGGGCGTGCTCGCCATCCTGTTCGGCTGGGCGATCCATCGCCTGGCCGACGTGCCCGTCGTGGTAAAGCGCGCGGCGGTGAACTCCGGCGCGTGAGCATCCAGGACATGCGGCGCCGGGCATGAACCCGCACGCCGCCCTCATCGAGATCGCGACGCTCCTCGAGCGCGAGCGATCGTCGCGATACAAGTCGAAGGCGTTCCGCGCCGCCGCCGACGCCATCGCCGGCCTGAGCGACGAGCAGCTGCGGGATACGGCATCCCTCCGCCGTCGCAAGGGGATCGGGGACTCGACGCTCGGCGTCATCCAGGAGGCGCTCTCGGGGGCCGTCCCCGGCTATCTCGCCGACCTCCGCGAGCGGGCGGGCGTGCTGGTGGCCTCGACGCTGCGGGGCGAGCTGCGCGGCGACCTGCACTCCCACAGCGACTGGTCGGACGGCCTGACGTCGATCGACCTCATGGTCGCGGCCGCTCGCTCCCTCGGTCATGAGTACCTGGCGCTCACCGACCACTCGCCGCGGCTGCGCGTGGCGAACGGTCTGTCGCCGGAGCGGCTGCGCGCGCAGCTCGACGTCGTCGCGGGCATGAGCGGCGACGGCTTCACCCTGCTCTCGGGCATCGAGGTCGACATCCTCGACGACGGCTCGCTCGATCAGGAGCCCGAGCTGCTCGACGCGCTCGACATCGTCGTGGCGTCGGCGCACTCGAAGCTGCGCATGGAGCGCGGCCCCATGACCCGTCGGCTCGTCGCGGCGGCGCGCGATCCGCGGGTCGACGTCCTGGGGCACGTGACCGGGCGCCTGGTGGAGGGGTCCCGCGGCACCCGTCCGCAGTCCACGTTCGACGCGCGGGCGGTCTTCGAAGCGTGCGCGGCGCACGGTGTCGCGGTCGAGATCAACTCGCGGCCGGAGCGGCAGGATCCTCCCGACGACCTCATGGCGATGGCGCTCGAGATCGGATGCCTCTTCTCGATCGACTCCGATGCGCACGCGCCGGGCCAGCTGTCGCTGATCGACCACGGCGCGGCGCGCGCGGAGCGCATCGGGGTGCCCCCCGAGCGGATCGTCACGACCTGGCCGCTCGCACGGCTGCGGGAGTGGACGGGCAGAGCCCGCTGATCCTGCCCGCGCCGACGAGCGGTCGTCGGGGTTCGCCTCAGGCGTCACCGACCCGGTCGAGTGCGTCGACGATGCGCGCCATCGCGGTGCCGAGCGCCCACCGCTCGGCGAGGGACGAGGCATCCGCCTTCGCAGTCTCGTCGAGGGGCCGCAGCCGCGCGTCGATGTCGGGGACGGGCAGGTCGCGCACGACCTCGACGACCGTCGGCGCCACGGCGAGGTACGGCCGGCCGGCCTCGAGCTTCGCGCGCACGCCGGCCGACATGCCTTCACCGGCATCGGCGGCCGCGAGGATTCCCGCCAGGTCGCCGTGGGCGGCGAGGAGCCCCGCCGCGGTCTTCTCGCCGATGCCCGCGACCCCGGGGAGCCCGTCGGACGAGTCGCCGCGCAGGGTCGCGAAGTCGGCGTACTGCTGCGGGAGCACGCCGTACTTGGCGACGACGGTCGCGTCGGTGACCACCTCGAGGTTGCTCATGCCGCGGGCGGTGTAGATCACGCGCACGTCGCGCGCGTCGTCCACGAGCTGGAACAGGTCGCGGTCGCCGGTGACGATGTCGACGGGAAGGTCGGCGCGCGTGGCGAGGGTGCCGATGACGTCGTCGGCCTCGTGGGCCGGCTGGCCGACGACCACGATGCCCAGCGCCCTCAGCGTCTCGCGGATCACGGGGACCTGCACCTCGAGCGGGTCCGGCACGACTTCGATGTCGGGGCCGACGGCGACGACCTCGGCGACGCGGTGCGTCTTGTAGGTCGGGATGAGGTCCACGCGCCACTGCGGGCGCCAGTCGTCGTCCCAGCACGCCACGAGATGGGTCGGCCGGTACGTCGTCACGAGCTTCGTGATGATGTCGAGGAACCCCCGCACGGCGTTGACCGGCGTGCCGTCCGGCGCGCGCACGGTGTCGGGCACTCCGTAGAACGCTCGGAAGTAGAGGCTGGCGGAGTCGAGCAGCATGAGGCGGTCGGTCACGCGCTTCATCCTGGCACGCACCGCGGACGGATGCCGCGGCATCCGCTCGGCGTCAGCGCAGCCGGTAGGTGACGTGCGTGACGTGGGGCGTGGACCGCACGCTCACCGGGTCGAGCTGCAGCGGCGGGACGCCGTCGAACAGGCGCACGACGTCGGTTCGGCCCCCGAGGCCGAGCGTGACCGGCGCGATGTGCAGCCGGAGCTCGTCGACGAGCCCGGCCGCGAGGAACTGGTTGAGCGTCGTCGCACCGCCGGCCACCGAGACCGAGCCGTCGCCGGCGGCGGCGCGGGCCTGTGCGAGCGCCGATTCGGGACCGTCGGTCACGAAGAAGAAGGTCGTGCCGCCGTCCATCTCGAGCGGCTCGCGCGGGTGGTTCGTGAGTACGAACACGGGGCCGTGGTACGGCGGCTCGGGACCCCACCAGCCGCGCCAGTCGCCGGTCCACTCGCCGCGGATCGGCCCGAACATGTTGCGCCCCATCACGTACGCGCGGGCTTCGAGGATCGCGTCGAGCTCGGCTCTGCTCTCGTCGGGATGCTGGAACATCCAGCCGTGGAGGGCGTCCTCGGCGAACACGCCCAGCGGGTGCTCCTCGCTCTGGCCGGGACCGGCGGAGTAGCCGTCGACGGACACGGCGATGTCTGCGGTGACGCGGGTCATGCGCCCACCCTGCCGTGCCGGCCGCAGCGGCGCCACCCTCCCGGTGCCGCCCGATCGCCTCGATGCGCAGCCGCACGTCGCGGCCATTGTCCGTTCACCTCCGCGCCCGGTGCCGTACGCCCGCCGTGCGGCGGCTCGTTCACCGGCGGCGTCCACCGTGGGGAGGACGGCCGGAGCAGGAGGTGACATGGCGCGCAACGACGTGATCGCGTGGGTCGAGTCACCGCTCCAGCTCGTGGGCGCGGCCGAGTGGGCGGCTGCCCACCGGACCACGGTGCCCGTAGCCGGACGCCTCACCCCGCAGATGTCGGCGACCGCCGACGAGCTCCTCGCCCGCGGCGCGCGATTCCGGGACCTCGAGCCCTACATGGGCGTGCCCTTCGCGCTGCTCGCCCGGCACGGCCACTGGCTCGTCGGCGACGGGTTCTCGGGACAGTTCCGGCTCGCGGCATCCGTCCTGCGTCCGCACCGCGTGACGTTCCTCGACGACGGCGCACACGCGGTGCCCTTCGCCGACGCGCTCCTGGGACGCCGGGCGTACGCGCGGCCGGGCGTGGCGGAGCGCGGCCTCACGACCCGGCTCGCCCCCCTCGCCCACGAGACCGTTCTGCGGCTGGCCGTCGCGCGCCGCGCGGACTTCTTCACGGCCTTCGAGCTGGGGCCGGAGCGCGCCGACGCCCTCCGCGACCGCGGATTCTCCATCCGACGCCATCGCTTCGACTGGACGCGCGCGACGGCGCCCCCCGCGCCCGAGCTCGGGGAGCGCATCGTGCTGGGCAGCGCCCTGCCCGTCGACGGGCGCATGGCGCTCGCCGATTACCTGGCATGGGTGACGGATGCCGCGGCCCCCGGTGCGGCCCTCTACCTGCCGCACCGCCGTGAGCCTCGAGACCAGCTCGCCGCGGTGGCGGCCATCCCCGGCATCACGGTCCGCGCGGCCGACCTTCCCGTCGAGCTGGTGCTCGCCGGCGCCACGGCCGCGGTCGACATCCGCACGCTCCCCTCGAGCACCACCACGACTCTGCCGATCGTGCTCGAGGGCACGGCATCGACCGTCCGGGTGGCGGCACCGGCGAGCGCCGTGCGCGAGGCGGCGTCGTGAGCGAGGTCGTGGCCATCGTCCCCGCGCGCGGGGGCTCGAAGGGCGTCCTCCGCAAGAATCTGCGCCGCGTCGGCGGGATCCCGCTCGTCGCGCGGGCCGTCGACGCCGCCCGGCGCTGCGGGGCGATCGATCGCGTCGTCGTGACCACGGACGACGCCGACATCGCCGCCGTCGCCGCGGAGTGGGGCGCCGAGGTCATCGTTCGTCCGGCCGAGCTCGCCGGTGACTCCGCGAGCTCCGAAAGCGCCCTCCTGCACGCCCTGGAGGTGCTGGAGGAGCGCGGCGCCGACGTCGGGGTGGTCGCCTTCCTCCAGGCGACCTCGCCGTTCATCGACGTCGCCGCGCTCGACGAGGCGGTTCAGCTCGTGCGCTCCCGCCGGCGCGACAGCGTCTTCTCGGCCGTCGAGACCTACGGCTTCCTGTGGGCGAGGACCCCGGCATCCGCCGCCGAGGCGATC
>NZ_JAYRDE010000054.1:0-20193 GCF_041909575.1 Microbacterium sp.
GTGAAGTCTGCTCCCGCGAAGACCGCGGCGACGTCGACCTCGAAGCCTTCGGGGCCCGTGAGGTACACGCGCACATCGTCGAGATCGGCCGCTGCCGCGTCGCGGATCTCCGCGGCACGCTCTGCCGGGAGGTCGACGTCGGCTTCGGGATCGAGCGGGACCACGAGCAGCGCGACGGTTCCGTCGTCGGATACCTGAGCGGGAGGCACGAAGCCGTCGGGGGTGAAATCGGCGAGCTCACCGGCGGCCTTCTCGCCGATGAGGGCGAGAGTCTCGGGCGCGAGTTCGCCGTCGTCGACCGCGAAGACCAAGAGCGCGGAGGTGGTGTCGGCGCTCGGGAACTCGTCGAGAAGTTCGTCCACCTGCACCGACTCCGCGGAGTCGGGCAGCCCGGCGGTCGGCGCGGTCTCCGCGTCGGACCCGCTCCCCAGGGCGAAGAAGCCCCCGGCGATCAGGGCCGCGAGGACGAGGACAACCCACGACGTCTTGGCCGCGGTCACGAAGCGAAGGAAGCCGTCCACGGCCCTGCCTTTCCTAGTTTTACAGGTAGCTAGATTATCTAGTAACAAGGGAAACTTCGCAACCTTCGTTATACTGGACTGATGGACGCCCAGGTGTCGTTCCCTGCAGACGCGGCCTCGGAACCCTTCGAGGACGGTGGCCCCGCCGTGCACGAGGCCACGATGCACCTGCGGTCCGTCATCGAGATGAGCGACCTGTTCGAGAAGCGGCTGCAGTCCCACCTCACTGTGAATCCGACCGACCTCGAGGCGATGGAGCACCTTCTCTCATCCGGCCCGCTGGGTCCGAGCGAGCTCGCGCGACGGCTGCACATCTCGACGGCGTCGACGACGACGATGGTCGATCGCCTCGTCGCCCTCGGGCACGTGACCCGCGAGCCGCATCCGACGGACCGACGCGGTGTGCTGGTCGTGCCGACGGACACGTCGCGGCGCGCTGCGATGTCGGTGCTCATGCCGATGATCCTCGGCGTCGACGCGGTGCTGGATCGCTACACCGCCGAGGAGCGAGCGGTCATCACGAGCTACCTCGCGGAGGTGGTCGACGAATACCGCTCCCACGCGGCGCGCGACCATCCCGCTTAGCGGCGCGTCCTTCGGCGTGGCCGGCGACTAAGGCAGCCGCTCGATCAGGGCACGGGCGACGGAGCCCGACGACTGCGGGTTCTGACCGGTGACCAGGTTGCCGTCGACGACCACGTGGTCTGCCCAGGGCTCGGCGGCCTCGACGACGACACCGCGCGCTCGCAGGGTCGACTCCAGCAGCCATGGGGCGCGGTCCGCGAGCCCGCCCTGGGTCTCCTCGGCATCCGTGAACGCCGCCACGCGGCGGCCGGCGGCCGCGTTGGTCCCGTCCTCACGGACAGCGGGCACGAGTGCGGCGAGGCCGTGGCACACCAGCGCCAGCGGGAGGCCGTCGTCGAGCGCTCGAGTGAGGAGGTCGGCCGAGACCGGGTCGTGCGACAGGTCCTCCATCGGTCCGTGCCCGCCGGGGTAGAACACGCCGGCGTAAGCGGACAGCTCCACCTCGTCGAGCCGGAGCGGGGCGTGGAGCCCGGGGATCGAGGACAGGGCGGCACGGAGCTCATCGGCATCCTCGCCCGACAGGGAACCCTCGTCGGCGACCGGAACCACCCCGCCCGGCGTGGCGAAGACGATCGTGTGACCCGCCTCGGTGAGGAGTCGGTAGGGGGTGAGCAGCTCCTCCGCCCAGTAGCCGGTGGGATGAGCGGTGCCGTCGGACAGCGTCCAGTGACGCGCGGCTGTGACGACGAAGAGAACAGTGGACATGACGCCTCCAATAAAGGGAACGGCCGTGCGGCCGACATGACGGACAACGGGCGCCTTCTCCCCTGTCTTCCGATAGATTTCCGATGTGACCTATCGGTTTCCTGATGGCATGGCGCACCTCCCGCTGTGGCGGGCGCTCCTCGCCGTGCACACGGCGGGGTCGCTCTCCGGCGCGGCGCGGAGCCTCGGAGTGTCCCAGCCCACCGTGTCGGCGCAGCTGCAGGCGCTCGAGAAGCTGACCGGCGAGCAGCTCTTCGTCCGAGGGGCGCGTGGAGTCATCCCGACTCCGCACGCCGATGACCTCGCCCGGCGCCTGACCCCAGCGTTCGAGGAGCTCGAGAAGGCCCTCGCCGGCACCGATGAGGACGGTGCCGTGGCGCAGCCGCCGGTCAGGGTGGGCGGCGCGGCGGAAGTGCTCGGTGAGGTCGTCGCCCCAGCGCTGGCAGGATGCCTCGCGCGCGGCATCCGCGTGAACCTGACGGCGGGGACGACGACCGCACTGCTCGACGGCGTGCGTGCGGGGCTGCTCGACATCGCCATCGTGTCGGAGCGACCGCGCGGGCGCGCCGTCTCCAGTCGTCCGTGGGCCGATGAGACCTTCGTGCTGGTGGCCGCACCGGAGATCGCATCGCTCGTCGCCGCCACGGGACCGCCGACGCTCCCCCCGGCATCCGCGATGTTCGACGACGTCCCGCTCCTGGCGTATGCGCAGGACGTGCCGGTGCTGCGCCGGTTCTGGCGGCACGTGTTCGGAACCCGCCTCGAGCGCGAGCCGGCATTGGTGGTGCCGGACCTCCGCGCGCTCCGGCAGGCGGCCATCGCGGGGGCAGGGGCGACCGTGCTCCCCAGCTACCTCTGCCGCGAGGCGCTCGGGGCGGGGACGCTCGTGGACATCTGTCCCACCGACGACCCGCCCATCAACACGCTGTTCCTCGTCACCCGGCACCCCACGACATCCGGTCGGCCCCACGTCGAGCACGTGCTGCAGGTGCTCGGGAACGAGGTGCGGCCGGTCATCGCCGACGAACCCGGCTAGGGCGAGAGAGCGAACGGTGGCTCGTTACGCCCAGCCCACCTCCGAAGAATTCCTCCAGGAGCTGCGCGCTCTCATATCCGAGGGCTCGCAGATCACCTGACCCGCCGACCCCGACCGAGCGAAGGCCTCAGAAGGTCGGATGAGAGAGTCGCTGCAGGGTACGCGCGAGGGTGTACCGCACCCGTCCGCTCGGCGTGCGGGGGTCGTAGCCGAGAGACCGCGACAGCGCTGCGCTGTGCTGCTGCACCGTCGAATGGTGAAGGCCGAGCCGCGATGCTGCCGCTCGCATGCTGTCGAGGTCGGCGATCGCGTCGAGCAGGTCGAGCGAGCGCGGGTCCAGCGACTCGAGCGCCGCGACATCCGGAACGGGCTCGGCGCGGGCATCGGCCGCGTCGGCGAGGACGAGGAGCACCCCCAGTTCCTCGGCGTCCACCATTGCGCGCGACGGCGTGGTGAGGCGAAGGGACACGAGCGCCGACCGCCACGATTCGTGCACACGCTCCCGGGTGCTGCGCACCCCGATGCCGGCGCGCGCCCCGGCGGGTGGCTCGGTCTCCGGCGTTCCGAGCACCGCCCGCGCCGGCCCCCACGGCGTCACGATGATCGACGTCGCGGCGCCTGGTGGCGCCGGCACGTCGGGTGTCGACGCGATCGCCCGCAGGACGGGAACGGTGTCGAGTCGCAGCCGCGCCAGCGCGACGTGTCTCTCCTCGTCGCCGGAGTGGCCGCTGAGCGCGGTCTCGACGGCGCCGACTCCGTCCGCATGCCGGGCGGTCGTGATCGCGATCGCGATGCTGAGCCGCTCGAGCACCATCGCGTCGTTGACGTGCGGGCGGCCTTCCCGTTCGATCCAGACGACGCCTCCGCCGGCATCCTTCGACATCCAGCCTGTCGATGACGCCGGCCCGGCGGGCAGCCGCTCACCGACGGCCGACATGCGTGTCGCTCGATCGCGGATGCTGCACCCGACGGGAACACCCGCCAGGGCGGCCGCGCCGCGGACGAGGCTCGGGAGGCCGACCCCATTGGCGACGAGCGCATCGAAGTAGGAGACGACTTTGAGCGTCTCGCTCGCCTCGGGGTCGAGGGCCGTCAGACGGCCGAGGAGTTCCTGCATCGTCGTGCTCCGTCGCGTGTGACGACAACGATAGTCGTGCGGACGGCTGGTGTCCCGGGGCCGCGAGCGCGCAGGCGCCGCGGCCCCGGGAGCTCAGGAGCCGAGGACCCGGTCCACCCAGCTGTCGCGTGCTGCGATCGCCGCCTGGGCGACGGCGGCGTGCGCGGCCATCATGTCGAATCCATGGAACCCGCCCGCCCAGACGTGGAGCTCCGCCTGCACCCCGCTCTCCCACAGGCCGGTGGCGTACGCGACGTCCTCGTCGCGGAACACCTCCACGCTGCCGCAGTCGATGTAGGCCGGCGGCAAACCCGACAGGTCGGTCGCCCGCGCGGGAGCCGCGTAGATCGAGACGTCGTCGGTGCCGCGTCGATCGCCGAGGAGCGCGGTCCAGCCGGTGAGGTTGGACCCGCGGTCCCAGACGCCGACTCCATCGACCTGGTGCGTCGAAACGGTCTGGTCGCGGTCGTCGAGCATCGGGCAGATCAGCAGTTGGCCGACGAGGGCGGGACCCTGCCGATCACGGGCGAGCAGCGCTGTGCCCGCTGCGAGTCCGCCGCCCGCGCTCGCACCCGCGATGAGGATGACGGCGGGATCGATACCGAGATCGGCGGCGTGCTCAGCGGTCCACACCAGGCCGGCGTAGCAGTCCTCGACCGGATACGGATCGGGGAACTCGGGGGCGAGACGGTACTCCGCGGTGACGAGGACGGCGTCGTGGCGGACGATCCACTCGAGCATGCTCGCCACACCGTCGAGTCGCGACCCCAGGATCATTCCGCCGCCGTGGGTGTGATAGATCCCGGGCCCGACTCCGGTACGACCCTCGCGCGCGATGACCGACGCGACGATCTCGTCGCCCCGATAGCCGGGGATGGTCACGTCCCGGCGCGCCAGACCGTTCTGCGACAGGAGCTCGTCCAATGCGGCTTCGGCGAGCATGATCGGGGTCTGCCTCAGCACCGGGATCATCTCGGGCGTCAGCGTCACGGGAAGCTGCTCATTCAGAACGGTGAGCACCGCCTCCAGTTCGGGATCGAACGGCGGGCGAGTGAGTGTGTCGGTCATTGGTGACTCCATCGTCTGCGGCCACTCCATCGTGGCTCCTCGATAACAGGATCGCCATGAGCCGATGTGCCGACACCCGCCACACGGGCCCGAAACTCCGCTCCGCGACCGCCGGATGGCGGACACTCGAGCGGAGGTGGCGGACGGCCCATCCTTACCGCGCGTCGGTTCCCGCTCCTGCTCCCCCAGCACCCGCCAGCTGATCGTGCAGGTTGAATATCTCCACGAGAGGAGTTGCCGCCTGGTCGGGGCGACCCTCGATGCCGACGAAGTAGGGGGCCATCTCGGCTTCCCACCGGGATGCGATCTCGGACGCGGCGAGGTACGCCTGTGCTGCCTGGTCGTCGTCCGTCTCGTAGTAGCCGATGAGGCGACCGCCCGGTGCGAGGAAGAGCGAGTAGTTGCGTCGTCCGGATGCTGCGATCTCGGCGAGCATCTCAGATCGAACGGGACTGTGGCGGGCGATGTAGTCGTCCAGCAATTCGGGCTTCACCTGAAGCTCGAAGCAGACCCTGGTCGTCACGGTGTCGCTGACCATTGGAAGGCTCGTTTCTGGGACGTGAGCGGTGGGAAAGGCGGGAGGCGCCCCCCCCCCCCCGGGCGGACCGGGCGCCTCTGGCGTGTCGGCTTAGAAGTCGAATTCGCCGATGTTGTCTGCGTCGAAGACGAACGGGTCGCCCAGGAGGACGCCGGCGTCGGGGCCGACCTCGAACGAGCCGAGCTTGCCGGCCTCGAACGAGTCGCCCTCTTCGCCGGTGATCTCACCGGTGATGAGCGCCTGTGCGGCGAACGCGGCGAGGTAGCCGAGGTCGGCGGGGTTCCACAGCGCGAACGCGGTGACGGTGCCGTCCTCGACGTACTCGCGCATCTGGTTCGGGGTGCCCAGGCCGGTCAGCGCGACCTTGCCCTTGTACTCGGAGGTCGACAGGTAGCGCGCCGCAGCGGCGATGCCGACCGTCGTGGGCGAGACGATGCCCTTGAGCTCCGGGTAGGTCTGCAGCAGTGCCGCGGTCTTGTCGAACGACGTCTGGTCGTCGTCGTCGCCGTAGACGACCTCGACGAGCTCCACGTTCGGGTGGTTCGCCGCGAGCTCCTCCTCCATCATCTCGATCCACGCGTTCTGGTTGGTCGCGTTGGCAGAGGCCGACAGGATCGCGATCTGACCCTCGTCGCCGATCTGCTCGGTGATCAGGTCGACCTGCACCTTGGCGATGCCCTCCGCGGTGGCCTGGTTGATGAACAGGTCACGGCACTCCGGGTTGGTGTCGGAGTCGAACGTGACGACCTTGACGCCGGCCGAGCGGGCCTCGTCCAGCGCGTCGCAGAGGGCCTCGGGGTCGTTCGCCGACACGATCAGGCCGCCCGCGCCCTGCTGGGCCGCGGTCTGGATGTACTGCACCTGCGAGGTGGGCGACGCCTCCGACGGGCCGACCTCTTCGAACGTGCCGCCGAACTCTGCGGTCGCTTCCTCGGCCCCGCCGGTGGAGGTGTCGAAGTACGGGTTGCCCAGGTTCTTGGGCAGCATCGTGATCGACAGGTTCGCGTCCCCGCCGTCCCCGCCGTCACCACCGTCGGTGGACCCACCCGAACCGCCACCGGCACAGCCGGCCGCGACGAGCGTGACACCGACGGCGATCGCGGCGACCACGCCGGCGCGCCGCGTGCGCTTCATTCCAAACATCATTGTTTCCTTCCTTGGTGCAGTGTGCGTTTGCGTAGCTGCGATTGGTGTGTGGTGGTGCTCTCGGACGGTCACGGCGCATCCGACGCGCCGGCTCGCCCCTTTCTCTTCCCGATGGCGGCGGCCCTGCGGACCTGAAGCCATGCGAGCAGGCTTGACGACACCACAGACACGATCAGGAGCAGTCCCGTGATGACGTTGATGATGTCGCTGGTGATCCCGGCCAGGCGCAGCGCGCTCCCGAGCGTGCCGATGAGGAGCACGCCGGCGATCACGCCGTGCAGCGCGCCTCGGCCGCCGAAGATCGAGACGCCGCCGAGGAGGACCGCGGCGATCACCTGCAGCTCCATGCCCATCGCGTTGTCGCCGCGGGCGTTGGAGTAGAGGAGCGTGAAGTACACCCCGGCGAAGCCGGAGACCGCGCCGCTCAGGACGAAGAGCAGGAACTTCGTGCGACCGACGTCGATGCCCGAGAACGCGGCCGCCTCCTTGCTCAGGCCGATCGCGTAGAGCGAGCGCCCGAACGGCGTGAAGTGCAGCACGATCGCGAACACGATCGCGAGCACGATGAAGGGGACCATGATCATCGGGACCGGCGTGCCCGGGATGTTCGCCTTGGCGAGGTCCGTCCACTCTTCGGGGAACTCCGTGATGGCCGTCGTGCCGAGGAGGCCCACGGCGATGCCGCGGAAGAGCGCGAGCGTGCCGATCGTGACCGCGAGCGAGGGGAGCCCGACCACCGTGATGAGGAATCCGTTGAAGGCCCCGGCGATCGTGCCGACGATGATCGCGACCACGGCGGCGGCCGGGAACGGCAGCCCCGCCTGGGTCAGGATGCCCGTCATGACCGAGGACAGGCCGACGATGCTCGCCACCGAGAGATCGATCTCCTCGGTGATGATGATGAGCGTCATCGGCAGCGCGATGAGCAGGATCGGCGCGATATCGCGCAGCAGGTAGGTGACGGTCAGCGGGCTGTCGAAGTTCTCGACCATCGAGAGCGCTCCGATGATCACCAGCAGGAGGATGGCGATGATCGCCGACTCCCGGGTGAGCAGCACGCGCCGCCACGCGGGCTTGGCGTGAGCCTTGTAGACACGCGTGGGCGCGGCATCCGTCAGGGCGGTCATCGTGTCTCCTCCCGTTGTGCGATGAGTCGTCGGTGCTGGCGGACCGCGAGCACCCGGTCGAGCACGATGGCGCCGAGGATGAGGGCACCGACCACGGCGCGCTGCCAGAAGTCGTCGATGCCGAGGATCGGCAGGGCGCGGTTGATCGTGAGCAGGAGGAAGGCGCCGATGGCTGCGCCCCACACCGTCCCGACGCCGCCCGAGATGGCGACGCCGCCGATGACGGCCGCGCCGATCGCCTGCAGCTCCCAGCCGAACCCGGCGCCGGAGCTGACCGTTCCGTAGCGGGCGGCGTAGAGGACGCCGGCCAGCCCGGCGAGGGCGCCGCTGGTGACGAACGCGCCGATGATGCGGCGCGGGACCCGCAGGCCGTACAGGTGCGCGGCCGCCGGGTCGGAGCCGATGGCGTAGAGCTCGCGGCCGCTCCGGAGGTTGCGCAGGTACCAGGCGGCGACGACGAGCACGACGACGGCGATGATCGTGAGGATCGGGATGCCGAGGATGCGGTCCGTGCCGAGTGAACGGAAGTCCGGCGGCAGGTCGGAGGCATTGATGCGGTCGCTGCCGGTCCACGCGACGTTGATGCCGCGGTACACGTACATCGTGCCGAGCGTGATCACCAGGGCGGGTACGCGGGCGAACGCCACGAGCGAGCCGTTGATGAGGCCCAACAGGCCGCCGAGGAGCACACCGCCGACGAAGACCCCGATGAGCGGGATGCCCGGGATGTCGATGAAAAGCCGGCCCGTGAGATAAGCCGTGAGCCCGACGATGGATCCGACCGAGAGATCGACGTTGCGCGTGATGATGACGATCGCCGAGCCGACGGCCACCAGCAGCAGGAGCGACGGCGTGAGGAGGAGGTCGCGGAATCCGTCGCCCGAGAAGAGGAACGACGGGTTGCTGATCGTCGCGAAGAGGATCACCAGCAGCAGCGCGACGAGGATGCCCGTCTCGCGCGCGGTGCCGATGCGGCGCACCAGCTTGGAGGCGGCGCTCGATCCCGGCTGGACGACGGGGGTCGCTGTCGCGGTCATCGGGCCACCTCCGCATCGGCCGTCGCGGCGAACATGACCGCCTCGGGGGTAGCCTGCTCGCGGGTGAACTCACCCGTGAGCCGGCCCTCCCGCATGACGAGGACACGGTCGGCCATACCCAGCACCTCCGGGAGTTCGGACGAGATCATGAGGATCGCGAGGCCCTGCTGGGCCAGCTGCGACAGCAGGCGATGGACCTCGGCTTTGGTGCCGACGTCGATGCCTCGCGTGGGCTCGTCGACGATGAGCACCTTCGGCTCGGTGGCGAGCCACTTGCCGAGCACCACCTTCTGCTGATTGCCGCCGGAAAGCGTGCCCGCCTCGGCGTCCAGTGCCGCCGTCTTCACCTCGAGCCGGCTCGCCCAGACCTCGGCAGCGCGGTTCTCGAGTCCGGCCCACAGGAGACCCCACTTCGCGAGCTTCGACCGGATCGCCAGCGTGATGTTGCGCGAGACGCCGTCGTCGAGGACGAGGCCCTGTTTGCGCCGGTCCTCCGGGACGAGGGCGATGCCGCGGGTGGTCGCGAGCCGGGGATTGCCCTTGGGAAGCGGCTTGCCCAGCAGCGTGACCGAACCGGACTCATAGGCGTCCACGCCGAAGACCGCGCGAGCGACCTCGCTGCGGCCCGCTCCGACCAGCCCGGCGAGACCGACGATCTCTCCGGCGCGCAGCTCGAACGAGATGTCGCGGAAGACGCCCTTGCGGGTAAGCCCGTCGACCTCGAGCACCACGTCGCCGACCTCGGACGGCAGCTTCGGGAACAGCTCGGTGACGTCGCGACCGACCATCTGACGTACGAGTTCGTCGACGGTGGTGTCGGCGATGGGGGTGGTCTCGATGTACGACCCGTCGCGCATGACCGTGACGGTGTCGCAGAGGGCGAACACCTCGTCGAAGCGGTGCGAGATGAACAGCAGTGCGCGACCCTCGTCGCGAAGACTTCGCGCGACGGCGAAGAGGCGCTCGACCTCGACGCCCGACAGCGCGGCGGTCGGCTCGTCCATGATCAGCACGCGCGCGTCGAGCGAGATGGCCTTGGCGATCTCGATGATCTGCTGATCGGCGATCGAGAGGCCCTCGGTCACCCGGTCGGGGTCCAGAGCCACGCCCAGCCGCTGGAAGATCTCGAGCGCCTCGGTGCGCATCGCCTTGCGGTCGATGCGCCCGAACCGGTTGGTCGGCTGCCGTCCCATGAAGATGTTCTCGGTCACCGACAGGTCGGGGAACAGCGTGGGCTCCTGGTAGATCACCGCGATTCCGGCGGCCTTGGACTGCGCGGTGCTCGTGAAGTCCACCGACTCCCCGTCGAGCAGGAACTCCCCGGCATCGCGCCGGTAGAGGCCGGCGACGATCTTGACGAGCGTGGACTTGCCGGCACCGTTCTCGCCGATCAGGGCGTGGATGGAACCGCGCTCCAGGGTGAGGCTTCCGGAGCGGAGAGCGACCACCGGACCGAACGACTTCACCACCCGGTGCAGCGCCAGCGCGGGGTGCGGCGCGGCGGGGGCGACATCTGCTGCCACGGCGGCCTCCTCGTTGAGGTGAAGATTGATGAATCGATTCAGGCGGGTTTCAGGCTACTGTATGTACAGCGAGGTTCGAGGTCAAGTCGCGAGGCGACAGTGACCTGATCGTGATCCGACGAGGAAGTGGGGGCGCCGTGCCGGTCAGCATCCGTGATGTCGCGCTGCGCGCGGGGGTCTCGGTCGGCACCGTCTCGAACGTGCTGAATCGCCCGGAGGAGGTCTCGGCCGACTCCGTCGACCGCGTCAGCAGGGCGATCGAGGAACTGGGTTACGTGCGCAACGACGCCGCCCGCAAGCTCCGCGCGGGCGTCAGCACAACGGTGGGATTCGTGGTGCTCGACGGCCAGAATCCGTTCTACAACGACGTCGTCCGCGGCGCCGAGGACGAGGCGACCAAGCACGGCATCGCGATCCTCTACGGCAACACCGACGAGGACCTCGGCCGCGAGAAGCTCTATCTCGACCTCTTCGAGGAGCAGCAGGTGCGCGGCCTGCTCATCGCGCCGTACGGCGACGTCAACGCGCGCCTGCAGAGGCTGCGCGCGCGCGGCATCGCGGCGGTGCTCGTCGATCGCTTCAGCGGAGACGGCCGCTTCTCGTCGGTCTCAGTGGACAGCGTCGTCGGCGGGCGCATGGCCGTCGAGCACCTCATCGACCGCGGCAGGCGACGGATCGCTTTCGTCGGAGGGCCGTTCGACATCCGTCAGGTGAATGACCGCCTGGCCGGCGCAAGGGTCGCGGTCGAGAACGCGGGCGTCGATCTCGAGGTGGTGGCGACGGCCGCCATGACCGTCGAAGATGGCGTCGCCGCCGGTGCACGCATCCTCGCGCGACCTCGTCGCGAGTGGCCCGACGCGCTCTTCGCCGCGAACGATCTCCTCGCCCTCGGCCTGCTTCAGTCGCTGGTCGTGGACGGGCGGATGCTGGTCCCCCACGACATAGCGATCATCGGGTTCGACGACATCCCGTTCGCTGCCGCCGCCGCCGTGCCGCTCTCCTCGATCCGCCAGCCCAGCCGCATGATCGGGCGCACCGCGCTGCGCATCGTCCTCGAAGAAGCGGCCGACCCCGAGAGCATCGCCCGCCAGACGGTGTTCCAGCCGGAGCTGGTCGTTCGCGCATCCACTGCATTCCGGCAACCGAGGGCGTGACACCGCGGCCTCACCCAGGGCCTCCACGGTCGGAGCGTCAACGATCCGCCGCGAGATTTAGACCCATTCGGGATGTGGTCACAGGGATCACATCGCGTCTCAGAGCCGCGTCGAATCAACGTTCCGAGTTTTCAAACGCCGAATCCAGTCACACTCGTTCCATTGCGGTTGTTCCCGCTCCTATCCCGCCAGGAGACGGATCGATTTGAACCCGGCCGGATCTCGTGGGCGGAGTACCCCTACGTTCCGGCGGAGTCTTCCGAGATCGCCCTGACCGCCTCGCCCGTTTCGGTCGCGGACAGCGAGAGCGCGATGTCGGCTTGGCTGATCATGCCGACCAGATCATGACCGTCAATCACGGGCAACCGACGGACCTGATGGGTCTCCATCGTGGTGAGGGCGTCACGAATGTCGTCGTCCACGCCGATGGTCACCGGCTTGCCCTCCGCGAGCGAGCCGGCGTGCGCCTGTCGAGGGTCACCGCCCTCGGCGAGACACTTCACGACGATGTCGCGGTCAGTCAGCATTCCCTTGAGGCGTCCATCCTCCCCGCAGATCGGCAGCGCACCCACATCGAGATCTGCCATCAGCCGGGCGGCTTGCGCCATAGTGTCGTTCTCACCGATGCACTGCACGTCGGGGGACATGATTTCACGAGCGGTCGTCATCGCCAGTTCCTTTCCTAGTGCCGCCAAGCTAGGAACCGGAGAGACCTCGGTTGAGGGGCTTGACACCGCGCCGACCGGAGCATACCGGGATGCCCGCCCTTGATTGCGACCCTCCGAGATGTGGCCGTGCGGAACGAGTTCTCACCCCACCGCAGTCCCCGGGGGTCGTGAGCGCCTCGGTCACGGTGCCGTGCCGACGGCGGTGTCCCGCGCCGCGCCCCACGCGATCAGTCTTGGTTTCGCACCAGTGGGGGCCGCGCGGCCCGGTGCGACTTCTGTTGCAGGAACGCGCACAGCTCTGCGAGGGTCGCGAGTTCGTTCGCGATGCGGCGCACGTCGTCTGCTTTGAGCCGGACGGGCTCTTCGCGAGGTTCGAACGTGACGGTCCATTCCTCACCGGCGCTGCGCGGCGGCTCGAGGTAGATCTCTGTGGGCGAGTTGAGGATGCGCATCGCGACAAGCCCCGTGTCCGCCCCATCGTCCCCGTCCTGAGGGATGACCCGGACTGCGCCGTTGCGGGGCGCGTGGATCAGTTCGAACTCCGCGACCCACGATTGAAGGACCTCGAGCGATCGGAACGGCATCGTCAGGCCCTCCTCGCTACTCAGCCGCATCAATAGTGTTCATCGCCCCGGGAGCATCACGCAACATTCGCGCCCCTCAACTCCACCTCTCTCAAACTCGGCCGGTCGATCTCCCTCCGGGTGCGAGCGCAGGACCCACCCCTCACCGCTGCGCCAGCGAATTCGGCGATCCGCGCGTCGAAGGCTCACGGATGTCAGTTCTTGGCGTCAGCGGATGACTGCTGATGGGTTGACTCGGCACTGCCTTCCTCTTCGAGCCGCTTCGACAGCAGCACGATCAGGATGACGCCGAACGTGTCGGCGACGAGGCTGATGTTGTACTCCCAGATGAACCAGATCCAGAATTCCTGGTAGTCCAGCGGCTGATTGTGAACGGTCTGGTCGTCCACCCACACGCTGTGTCCGGCCCAGAGGGCGAGCGCGGTCTGCGCGAGCAGGATGGCCGCGAGGACGATGGACAGGCTGTGCCGCTGCCAGAAGGTGCCTTTGCGCGCAGCGCCGCGAATGTTCAGTGCCATGAGTGCGACTGTGCCGAACGCTCAGCGAGTTGTCCAGGTGCTCTTCTCCCGCTCGGCGAACGGTGGGGCGCCCCGCACTCTGGCCCTGCGAACGGTGGCGGAGGGGCGTTTGCCAGCTCCCACCGCGCGAGGAGACCGCCCCCGCCCGAGGTCCCCGGCATGGGGATATTGACCTTTATCGGGACCGCCTGTTCCCGATTTGTTCCCCCGTCGCCGTTCGCGAAGAGAAAGCCCCGCGATCCCCCTGTTACGCCGGGCTTCGACGTGGCGGTGACGGTGGGATTTGAACCCACACGGGATGAGATCACAGGGGCATCTTCGAGTCACGGAAGCGCGGAAAGCCGGCCCTTCGAGTTCCCAGAAGCATCCGGACCCTCCATCGAATGCCGGCAGCTTGTTCCCGCCGCTGTTCTCACTTGCCGTGTCATGTCGATCCTCTTGCGACAACGCAGATCGCGACTCGGGACGTCCGACTTGTCGGAGTACGGCAGCGACGCAGACGCCTCCAAGGCGGCGCTGGTTGCGACGTGTCTCCGAGCCCGACGTTGAGACCTTTAATTCGAGATGGTTCTCAAATCCAGCCGACGGCCGGAGCTCCAACCCGCGATCCGCAGGCTCGACCGCCGCTACGTCAGTGTGCTCTCCGCAGGAGGCGAGGCTCTTGGGGCTCCCACCAGCCCCGCATTGGATCTCGCACTATTCGCTGCCCTCGACGTGCCGATCGAGTTCTTGGCGATTCGCTCTCGCTGAGTGGTGAGCTCTCAGGGACGTGGTTCACGCGCGCTGGCCTACGACTGAACGGAGGTTCGCCCGTCCTCATTCGACGGGGGCTCGATGGACTCAAATAGCCGGACGATCGCGCTGAAGGTGCGCTCCGACACCGGACGCGGCTCGACACCGGTCGCTTGGATCCGATGTATCACCTGGACGGTCGATCGTCCGATCCCCGCGAGCTGAGCGATTCGCCGCAGCGACAGCCCTCGCGCGTTGAGCTCTTGAACGAGCGCCGCCGCAGGCCGCGGGTCGAGTCCCTCGGCCCGCGGCTGGACGCCGTGAGCACGTCGAGCCGCCAGCCGATACGCATGTCGCGCCTCGAAGCACGACATGCCGGTGCGATCTGCCGGGCACTCCGCGGCATCCCGGCATCCCGTCAGGTAGCCCTGGTTCGTTCCATGCTGGACGGGCTTACCCGAGCCCGCCAGGCGACGTTTCTTGTAGGTGCGGACGTAGATCCTTCGAGCACCCGCGCATGTGACTCGTCCGAGCACCCAGTTCGGGCACGAGCGCTCGTTGCGGCATCCTCGCTTGTATCCCCACGTCGTCCCGTGTACCAGAGAACGCACCGGGTTCTGCGCATCGGCGTCGGCGCGCGAGACCGTCTTCAACGCGTTCGGTCGCGGGATCGGCTGAGTGAGCGGAAGGAGCGTCAGCGAGTACGAGCCGTGGCGTGCGATGGCTGCTTCGACACACGTCAGGAAGTGCGCCGACCCGTGAAGAGGGCAACCGCCGCGAGACGTGCATCCGCTGCGCACCCCGGAAGGACTGCCGTGAACGATCCCGCCTGGGCACCCATCGAGCCCGTCTCCTGCGGCGCGACGGTTCATCGCAGGAGCGTCGATTCTTCGACCGTGCGCAAGGCTTGCGCGGCGATCGTCAAGGCGGGATTCATCGCGCCGCTCGAGGGGAAGAAGCTCGCGTCGATGATCCACAGATTGTCGAGGTCATGGGCTTTGCAGTACTCGTCAACGACAGAAGTCGCCGGATCGCCCCCTGCGCGCAAGGTTCCGCACATGTGGCTGTTCATGCTGATGTCGAAGACTTGAGAGACCGTCACGTCGTATCCGGCATCGCGGAGAAGGCCTCGCGCCCGCTTCATGAGTTTGCGATGAGTGCGTACCCCCTTCGGCGTTCGACTGGTGATGATCTGGCCGCCCGGCGACAGCGAGACGCGGTTCTCCGCGTCCGGAAGGTCCTCGGCCATGATGAGCCACTCGACGCTGCGCGCGGCGACGAAATCGAGCATCGGCGTCGGCACTGCTTTCGCGAAGGCCTTCATCATCATGCCCTGCACCTTTCCGACCAGCTGCATGATCCCGAGCGGATAGCCCTCGCCGCCATCGTTGTACCAGTCGTGCACCGAGAGTGTCTTCTGGAAGACGACGTCGTTCCGCCGATCCAGATCCACCGCCGCGAAATGCGCGTTGTTGTGCATCATGAAGTTGCGGCCGACCTGGTCTGAGCTGTTCGCGAGCCCTCGCGGGTTCCTGTCATCTGCCGAGGCGAGAAGGATCGCAGCCGAATTGGCGGCACCCGCCGACAGCACGAACTTGCGGCCGACGATCTCCTTCCTCCCTTCAGGCGTCTCGACGACGAGCTTTTCTATCCTCCGGTTCGTACGATCGGCAACCATCTGCACGACCCTTGCATCCGTGAGCAACTCGACATTTCCGGTCGCGACCGCCGGCCAGATGCCGCAGATCTCGGAGTCGCTCTTGGCGTCGAGGATGCACGGGAATCCGTCGCACGTGTAGCACCGGATGCATCGACCGCCGGGCCCACTGTCGAGGCCCATGACGTTAGAGCTGGGGTTCACGCCGACGTCGCGCAGCCTCGCAGCGAGCGAGGCGATGTACGGCTCGTGCTCAAGTGCGGGAAAGGGGAACGATGTGCTCCGCCAGGGTTCGGTCGGATCCTCGCCGGCATTGCCGTGCACCGAGTACATTCGTTCGGCTGCACCGTAGAACGGCTCGATCTGCGCATAGGTGAACGGCCAAGCCGGGGATACGCCGTCGAGATGCTCAATCTCGCCGAAATCCGCCTCACGGAATCGTGGCAGGCTCGCACCGTAGACCTTCGTGTTCCCGCCGACCACGTAGTGCACACCGGGAGAGAACTCCCGTCCGCGCTTGTCGAGCCACTTCTCGGCGGGCTTGTACCGCTTTCGAAGGAAGACCTCCGAAGGCGACCAGTTCTGCGGCTCGCGAGGCAACCGAGGGCCCCGCTCAACGACGAGCACGCTCGCTCCGGCCTCCGCCAACGCTCTGGCGGTAGTGCCGCCGCCCATCCCGGACCCGATCACGACATAGTCCGCGCGGATCATGCCGCGCTCATCAAGCTTGTCAACTTCCATCATTGGTTGCTCCACAACTTGTGTATCGATGTACATTTACACGGTTGAGCCCCTTGAATCAAGCCCGCGGATCTGCTTAGCTCAATTCAATGGTTTACAGATCGAACGACCAGCGACCCTCGTTGCTCACAATCGCCCGTGCGCTCGGCATTTCGACGAGCACGGTGTCGAATGTGTACAACAAGCCGGATCGGGTGGGAGCAGCAACAAGAGCGCGCGTGTTGGCCGAGGCAGCGCGGATCGGCTATTTAGGGCCCGATCCATCCGCAAGGCAGCTGAGGCGCGGATCGACCGACCTTGTCGGGCTGATCTTTACCGATGAGCTGTCTTTCGCCTTCCGAGATCAGGCTGCGACAGGCTTCATGTCAGGACTGGCCTGGGCATGTGGCAGGGCGGGCAAGAACCTTGTGCTGCTCAGCGCCGGCGCGCCGAGTCAAAGTGAACCCCGACAGCAGGTGGCTCTGGCTCCGATGGACGGTGCCGTGGTCTATTCGGTGGCGGATCACGACCCAGCGTTCGAGCAGGTGGTCGCGCGCGGCCTTCCGCTGGTCGTCGTCGATCAGCCGGGGCCCGACGCGAGATGGACCTGGGTGGGCCTCGATGAGTACGCGTCGGCGAAGCGAGTGGGTGAGCACCTGCGCGAGTTCTCCCACGTGGATGTCGCGGTGATCACTTCGCGCCTCAGTCGCGAACCGAGAAACGGACTCGCCGCATCTTCCACCGACATCGCGTACCGCGTACGCCGCGAGCGACTCCGCGGGTTCTCGTCGGTCTTCCCCGCTGAAGGCGCGCCTTCCATCGCCGTCCATGAAAGGTTCGAGAGCTCCGAGCGATCGGGGGCCGAAGCGTTCGACGCGATCTGGGATGCCGCTCGCCGCCCCACCGCCATCTTCTGCCTTTCGGATGCCCTCGCGCTCGGCGCCCTGGCCCGGGCCCGCGAGCGCGGAGTGGCCGTCCCTCAGGACGTGAGCATCATCGGCTTCGACGATGTGCCGGCGGCTGCGTCTGTCGGCCTCTCGACCATGAATCAACCGCTGGAGGAGAAGGGCCGTGAGGCAGGCGCTGCCATCTGCGCCCTCATCGACGAGCCCCGCGGCGGGCGATCCCGGGGCACCCGTGCGATCACGCTTCAGACCACGCTGCAGGTCCGGAGCACAGTTGGGCCGGCGCTGGTCTAACTCGCGCATACGATTGCGCGAACCCAGCACCTCCCGTACGTTCGTCACCTGTGACCACGATTCCAACTACACAAGAACCCCTGTCATCCGCCCCCGTCGGCATCGGCGTGCTCGGGGCCGCGCGCATCGCGCCGGACGGTATCGTCATCCCCGCTCAGGCGACGGGTTCGCGTCTCATCGCGATCGCGGCACGAGACACGGCGCGGGCGCGGGCGTTTGCCGAACGTCACGGGGTAGCCCGCGTTTATGACGGGTACGACGACGTCATCGGGGATGAAGATGTCGAACTCGTGTACAACCCTCTTGCAAACTCCCTGCATGCGGAGTGGAATCTTCGCGCAATCGGGGCGGGGAAACACGTGCTGTCCGAAAAGCCGTTTGCGCGCAATGCCGCCGAAGCCGAGCAGGTGCGCGACGAGGGCGTCCGTGCGGGCGTCGTCGTCGCTGACGGATTCCACTACCGGTATCACCCCGTGTTCTCCCGGATGGTCGAGATCGCCAATCGCGGCGAGATCGGCGAGATCACCAGCATTGTCGCCAACGTAGTGATTCCCCGCCCTTCCGCGGAGGATCTTCGCGTCTCGCCTGCGCTGGCCGGTGGAGCCCTCATGGATGGCGGATGCTACGCGCTCCACGCGGTGAACCTCGCGTCGAGGCTGACGATCGGGGCGGGAGAACTGCAGCGGGTTGATGGCCGGCCATTCGATGATCTGCCGACGATCGACGAGACGGTGACGGCGGAGTTCGCGCTCCCCGCTGGTGCTGTCGGGATAGCTCACTGCTGGATGGGAGGAGATCGTCAGGAGCTCTCGCTGAGGATCGAGGGAACCCACGGCACCGTCTCGATCCCCGACTTCATCCTCCCGCAGGACGATGATCGCGTCGTCCTTACAGACAGGACCGGAGCGATCGTGCGCGAGGAGCATCTGGGGCGCAGGTCTTCGTACACGTATCAACTCGAGGCGGTGCTGCGCAGCATCCGGTACGGCGACCCTCTCCCTACCGACGCGACTGATGCAGTCCAGACCATGCGTCTGGTGGATCGGTGCTACGACGAGATCGGCCTCCCTCGACGCTGAGCCTCCGATCCAACACCTGCCGAATGTGACGCACACGATTGCGCAAACGAATGCTCGCTGCTAGCGTCCCCATAGCGACGATCGGGGACGAGAGTTCTCCGGTATCCGTGACGGTTGCGGCGCAGCGCCAAGAGGCAGCCGTGAACTCGACAGAACTCGAAGGAGAGTGCATCACATGCTGAGGACCAGGAAGTCTCGCCGCGTCAACGGCGTCATCGCGGCGATCGCAGTCACTACGTTGGCGGTGACCGCCTGCGCGTCGGGGGCGGCCCCGTCGAGCGACAACGGCACGGTCGGTGCGACGCTGCTCAGCCTCCAGTACCCGTTTCTCGTCACACTCGACGACGCTGCCAAGGCCCAGGCAGCGGAGGAGGAGATCGGCTACATCTCGCTCGATCCGCGCCAGAAGACGGCCACCGAGCTGACCCAGATCGAGGACCTCATCACCCGCAAAGTCGATGTGATCATCATGATCCCGGTCGACCAGCAGACCAGCCAGGCGGCGGCGAAGAAGGTTAACGAGGCAGGTATTCCGCTCCTGCTCGTCAACACCTCGTTCGAGGACTTCGACGGCGACTACGTGAGCTATGTCGGCTCCGATGACACCTCAGCAGGCGTAATTCAAGGCGAGTACCTCGCAGAGCAGCTTCCGGACGGAGGCAAGGTGATCTACCTCGTCGGCCAGTACGGCGGGGCGGGCACGGAGCGCCGCAAGGCCGGTTTCGACAGCGTGCTCGCCGATCGGCCCGACCTCGAAGTCGTCACGGAACTCGAAGCCCATGGATCGCGCGCCGAGGGCAAGACGATCATGGAGGACCTCCTGCAGAAGTACGGCAAGGGTGAGGTCCAGGCCGTCATCGCCCAGAGCGACGAGATGGCGATCGGCGCCGCGTCAGCGATCAAGGAGGCCGGTCGTGAAGATGAGTTCACGGTTGTCATGGGCATCGACGGATCGGCCGATGGTCTCGCAGCCGTCGAAGACGGGTCGCTCACGGCGACGGTGTTCCAGGATGCCGTGGGCCAGGGTAAGGCAGCCATCGAGACTGCGGCCAAGATCATCCGGGGCGAGACCGTGCCGAAGGTCGTCGACCTGCCGTTCGTGCTGGTGACGAAGTCCAACGTGGCGGACTTCCAGTAGCCAGCGCCTGATCGGGGGCACGCCCGCGCGGGCGTGTCCCCGATCATCGTCCGCGGAGTGATCTCGCTATGCAGGAGGTTTGTGAAATGAACTCGAGCGCTCACCATCAGACCGTGCCGATGCACCTGACCGTCTCGCAGCTCGTCGACCGCGTGAACGGACTCGCTCGGGGCGGCGGTCGCGTCATGATCGGGATCTCCGGCGCGCCCGGAGCCGGGAAGTCCACCCTGGCGGAGATGGTCCGGGCGGCGGCCGCAGCGCCGGCCGCCGTTGTCCCGCAGGATGGATTTCACATCGCCAGCATCGCCCTCGACGACGAGCGCAGCCGACGCCGAGGCGCG
>NZ_JAYRDE010000055.1:0-2226 GCF_041909575.1 Microbacterium sp.
CGTGAACACCACGTCGCTCGCCCGCATGCCGAGCACGCGGGCGACGCGTGCGCGGGCGTCGGCCAGGGCGCCCGCGGCATCCTCTCCGACGGTGTGGTGGCTCGAGGGATTCCCGAACCGTCGCGTGAGGTAGGGCATCATCGCCTCGAGCACCTCAGGGCGCACCGGGGTGGTCGCGGCGTTGTCGAGGTAGAGCATCGTCATCGGCTCAGGAGGCGTCGATGCGAACGTCGAGGCCGAGGTCGAGCGCCCGCGCCGAGTGCGTGAGCGCCCCCACCGAGATCACGTCGACGCCGGTCTCGGCGATTGCGCGGACGGTTTCGAGCGAGACCCCGCCGGATGCCTCGACCGTCGCACGACCCGCGACGACCTTCACGCCGGAGCGCAGGTCGTCGAGCGAGAAGTTGTCGAGCATGATCGTGCCGACGCCCGCGGCCAGCACCGGCTCGATCTGCTCGAGCCGGTCCACCTCGACCTCGAGGTGGGCGGTGTGGGGGAGCCGGTCCTTGGCCGCGCGGAGGGCCGCGGTCACCGATGCCCCCCACGCCCCGGGCGCGGTGCGCGTGAGCACGGCGAGGTGGTTGTCCTTGGCCATGACGGCGTCCGACAGCGACCAGCGATGGTTGCGGCCGCCGCCGTCGCGCACGGCCTTGCGCTCGAACGCCCGCAGTCCCGGCGTGGTCTTGCGCGTATCGGCGATGCGGGCCTTCGTGTGGGCGACCTCGGCGACGTAGCGCCCGGTGAGCGTGGCCGTTCCCGACATCCGCTGCACGAAGTTCAGTCCGACGCGCTCCGCCGTGAGCACGCCCCGCGCGGGGCCGTTGACGACGGCGAGCACGGCACCGGGCTCGAACCACTCGCCGTCCTCGACGACGAGCTCCACCTCGATGCGGGGATCGGTCAGCCGGAAGGCGGCCGCGAACACCTCGCCGCCGCTGAAGACGCCGGCCTCGCGGGCGACGAGATCGGCGCGCGCCTGCGCGGTCTCGACGATGAGGTACTCGCTCGTGAGGTCGCCCCACGGAGCATCCTCTTCGAGCGCCGCCGCGACGGTCCGGTCGATCGTGGCACGGGTCAGCATGCGAGAGCCTCCTCGCCGTCCGTTCGAGCGGCTGCAGAACTCCACGGATCAGATCCCGATCGGGCCTTCGAAGGGGGCGCGGACTCGGCTGGCGGCGAAATGCGTGGAGTTCTGCCGATGGACTCGTCCGATCGGAAGTGCGCGCCGACAGACTCGCGCCGGGCTCGGGCCGCGGCGACGAGCGCTGTGGCGAGGAGGAGGAGATTCTCGTCCTCGTGCTCGGCCTCGGTGCGTGGCGCGCGAGTGCCGCCGCGCCACGCCGCGAGAACAGCGCCGGCGCGCGCAAGACCCGACTCGTCGCGCACGAGCCCGGCGTCGTTCCACATGAGCTCCTGCAGTGCCCGGCGGGAGAAGGCGGGGGCGTTCACGGCGGCCACCGGTTCTGCCGGCGTGGCAGCCGCAGCGGCGGAGGGCGCGGGCCAGATTCCGGATGCCGCGTCCCCGGCGATCGCGTCGCCCGCGCGGGCGCCGAACACGGCCCCCTCCAGCAGCGAGTTCGAGGCGAGGCGGTTCGCGCCGTGCACGCCGGTGCGCGCGACCTCGCCGACGGCGTAGAGCCCGGGGAGCGTCGTCCGTCCGAGCAGATCCGTCGTCACCCCGCCCATGAGATAGTGCGCGGCGGGGGTCACCGGAATGGGCTCGCGCGCCCAGTCCAGTCCGCGATCGCGCACCGCACGGTCGATCGTCGGGAACCGGCGCGCCAGGAACGCGGCGCGCTTCCCGTCGTCCTCGCCCGCGAGATGCGTGGCATCGAGGAAGACCGGTCGGCCGTCCTGCTGCTCCATGCGGTCGGCGATCGCGCGCGCCACGACATCGCGAGGCGCGAGCTCCCCGTCGGGGTGCACGTCGAGCACGAAGCGGCGGCCGTCCTCGTCGATGAGGGTCGCCCCCTCGCCGCGCACCGCCTCCGAGACGAGGAAGGCGTCGCGCGCCGCCGGCTCCGCCGCATCCTGGCGCCCGGGGAGCACGGTGGGGTGGAACTGGAAGAACTCCAGGTCGCGCACGTCCGCGCCCGCGCGGAGCGCAGCGGCGATCCCGTCGCCGGTGGCCACGGCCGGGTTCGTCGAGTGCGCGTACAGCTCGCCCGCGCCGCCGGTCGCCAGCACCACGGCATCGGCGTCGAGGACCTCGCGCACCCCGGCGAC
>NZ_JAYRDE010000055.1:2236-19997 GCF_041909575.1 Microbacterium sp.
GCGGGCGCGGCATCCGTCCCCGCCTGATCGCCGATGAGGAGCTCGACGCCGTGCACGCGTCCGTCGCGAACGACCAGGTCCACGAGGAAGGCGTGTTCGATCACCCTCACGCGACTCGCGCGGAGCCGTGCGACGAGCGCCTTCTCGATGGCGGTGCCCGTGGCATCCCCGCCCGAGTGCAGGATGCGCGGGTAGGAGTGCGCCGCCTCCAGGCCCTTCACGAACCCGCCGTCGGCGCCGCGGTCGAACGAGACGCCGAGCGCGATGAGCTCGCGGATGCGGGCGGGTCCCTCCTCGGCGAGCACACGCACGGCCTCGGGGTCGCCGAGTCCCGCCCCCGCGACGAGCGTGTCGCGGATGTGGTCCTCGACACGGTCGTCGGCGAACATGACGCCGGCGATGCCGCCCTGGGCGTAGCGGGTGTTGGCGTGCTCGAGCACGTCCTTCGTGACGAGGGTCACGCGGCAGCCGTGCTCGACGGCGTGCAGCGCCACGGTCAGCCCGGCGATGCCGCTGCCGACGACGACGGCGTGCACCGGACCGGTCATGAGGCGTTCTCCCACGCGGCGGCGGGGGCGGCCGGCGGCTTCGCGGCGAGCATGCGCTCGAGGGCGAGGCGAGCCGGGTCGGCCACGTCCTGCGGCACGACGATGCGGTTGCGCACCTCGCCGGCCACGAGACCCTCCAGCACCCACGCGAGGTAGCCGGGGTGGATGCGATACATCGTCGAGCACGGGCACACGACCGGATCGAGGCAGAAGATCTCGTGCTGCGGGTTGGCTGCGGCGAGGCGCTGAACGAGGTTCACCTCGGTGCCGATCGCGAACGTCGTCGGCTCGGTCGCCGCCTCGATGGCCCGGCGGATGTAGTCGGTCGAGCCGGATTCGTCCGCCGCGTCCACGACTTCCATCGGGCACTCGGGGTGCACGATCACGCGCACTCCGGGGTGCTCCGCCCGCGCCTTCTCGATCTGGTCGACGCTGAAGCGGCGGTGCACCGAGCAGAAGCCGTGCCACAGGATCACGCGCGCGTCCTCCAGCTGAGGAGCGGATGCCCCGCCCAGGGGCTTGCGCGGATTCCACATCGGCATCTGCTCCAGCGGCACGCCCATCGCCTTGGCGGTGTTGCGGCCCAGGTGCTGGTCGGGGAAGAACAGCACGCGACGGCCGCGCGCGAACGCCCACTCGAGCACCGTCCGGGCGTTGGAGGATGTGCAGACGATGCCGCCGTGGCGGCCGACGAACCCCTTGATCGCGGCGGACGAGTTCATGTACGTGACCGGGATCACCGGCACCAGGCCGTCCTCGTCCGCGGCGTCCATGTCGCCGTAGACCTCGGCGAGCTGCTCCCAGCACTCCTCGACCTGGTCGATGTCGGCCATGTCGGCCATGGAGCAGCCGGCGGCGAGGTTCGGCAGGATCACGGCCTGCTCGGGGCGCGAGAGCAGGTCGGCGGTCTCGGCCATGAAGTGCACGCCGCAGAACACGATCGCCTCGGCATCCGGATGCTCCAGCGCGGCGTTCGCGAGCTGGAACGAGTCGCCCACGTAGTCGGCGTGGACGACGACCTCCTCCCGCTGGTAGAAATGCCCGAGCACGACGACCCGGTCGCCCAGCGTCGCCTTGGCGACGCGGATGCGGTCGGCCAGTTCCGCCTCCGACGCCTCCCGGTACTCGAGCGGCAGCTCGCCCTGGCGCGGCGAGCCGGTCGGGATGACGTCGCCCATCGACGAGCCGGGCCCGTACCCCGGGCGGATGTCGAAATCCCACGGTCCCGACGCGAGGTCGGTGTTGCAGGTCTCGGCGGTGGAGGCCCCGGCGACGATCGCCTGGATGGCGTGGTCGATCGAGGCGTCGACGTCGGGACGGGGCTGCAGAGTGATGTTGACGGCCATGGCGGCTTTCTCTCAGTGACGGATGCCGAGCGGGCCGCGATCGGCGAGCTCGACGTCCTGGTTGTAGCGGTACAGCCGTGCGGGTCGGTGGCTGCCGGTGCGGAAGCGGTCGGTCGGGATGAGGGTGCCGGAGTTCTCGACCTGACGTCGGAAGTTGGCGGGATCGAGGCGCCGGCCGAGGACCGACTCGTAGACCTCTCGCAGCTCGGCGAGCGTGAACTCGTCGGCGAGGAGCCCGTGGGCGATGCGGCTGTAGCCGACCTTGTTCCGCAGGCGCCACAGCGCGTAGTCGACGATCTCGTTGTGGTCGAACGCCAGCAGCGGGAGGTCGACCGCGTCGAACCACCGCACGTTCTCGACGCTCTCATCGGGCACTTCGTCGGGACGGATGAGCGCCCAGTACACGATCGACACGACGCGCGTGGGGGAGCGGTCGACGGCTCCGAAGGCGTACAGCTGCTCCAGGTAGCTCGGTGCCAGCCCGGTGGTCTCGCCGAGGGTGCGGGATGCCGCGGCGTCCAGTCCCTCTGCGACGTCCAGCCATCCTCCGGGAAGGGCCCACTGGCCCTCGTGCGGATCGCGCGTGCGGCGCACCAGGGGCAGCGCGATGCTCGGGGCCTCCGAGCGGGGCGCGCGGCGGAGCGTGAAGATGACCGTCGACACCGCGACGCGCGTCGTGTCGACGGCGGCCTCGGTCTCGGCGGAGAGGATGCTGGTTCTTGTCATGGTGACTATTACTCCCGGATCCATCTTAGTGTCACTCTGACACGAAGGGCAAACCCGGGCCGTCACACAGGTTCGATGCCTACTCTGAGCGCCGACCCCACCGTCGTCCGAGAGTCGAGGAGAAGCGCATGGTCGTCGTCGACGTGCTCCTTCTCGTCCTCCTCGCCCTCGGGCTGGCCGCGGGCATCACGCGCGGCCTCTCGGGCAGTCTCGGCCTCTTCGCCGGGCTGGTCCTCGGCGGGGCGGCCGCGTTCTGGCTGGTGCCCATCGTCAACGACGCGCTTCCGACGCAGCAGTGGCGGCCCGCGATCGTCCTCGCCACCGCCGCCGCCCTCGTGATCGGCGGCGCGGCGCTGGGTTCGGCGGCGGGTTCGGCCCTGCGCCGGGGCGTCGACCGGGTCCGGCCGCTGCGTGCCCTCGATCGCGTGCTCGGCGGCGTGGCCGGAGTCGCCGTCGCCGCACTCGCGCTGTCGCTGGCCGGTGCGTCGCTCGCCGCGACCGGGATGCCGGTCGTCTCGACCGCCCTGTCGTCCTCGTCGGTGCTCCGGACGATCGACCGGCTGACTCCGCCCCCGGTCGCGTCGGCGCTCGCCGAGCTGCGCGGGTTCGTCTTCGACGAAGGTCTCCCGGCGCTCGGCGACCTCCTCGATTCGCCGCCGGTCGACATCCCGCCGGTCGACCTCGCGGATCCAGAGCTCGCGCGGGCCGCGGCATCCGTCGCCCGGGTGTCGGGGACCGCGTTCTCGTGCGGCCGCAGCTCGACCGGAACCGGATTCGTGGTGGCGCCCGACCGGATCGTCACCAATGCGCACGTGGTGGCGGGCGTCGAGCGGCCGGTCGTGGAGCTGCCCGGCGTCGCGTCGCGCGAGGGGAGGATCGTCTACTTCGATCCCGTGGACGACCTCGCCGTGATCGCCGTGGACGGGCTCGGCGCCGATCCGCTGCCGTTTGCGACGACGCTCGGGGCAGGGTCGCCGGCCGTCGTGCAGGGGTACCCGCTGGGCGGACCGTTCACGATGGTCGGTGCGGGGGTGCTCTCCACCGGCACCGTGCCGATCCCCGACATCTACGACGAGAGCGCCGCACCGCGCGAGATCTACGACCTGCGCGCCGCCGTGCGTCCCGGAAACTCCGGCGGGCCGCTCCTGACGGAGGACGGCGCGGTCGCCGGAGTCGTGTTCGCCCGGGCCGAGAACGACGCCGAGCGCGGGTACGCGATGACGATGGCCGAGCTGACCCCGGTCGCGGCGCAGGCCCCGTCTCTCAGCGATCCGGTGTCGTCGGGTCGCTGCATCGGCTGAGCCCGCCGCGACCGGTATGCTGGCACGGCAAAAGTCAATACCGGCCAACGACCCGTGCGGGAGAGCCTCGGCAGCAGTCATGCCGAGCACCGAAGGAGCAAGCCTCCCCGCCAATCTCTCAGGTACTGCGTACCGCAGGGGTCCGGCCGACTCTGGAAAGTGATTCAAGACGAGCGCTACGCGCCTCCACTTGTTTCCGCCGAAGGTGAAAGCCGCTGCTGCGCACGCAGGAGCCGGCGAAGCTCTCAGGCCCATGACAGAGGGGGAGTTCCACGGCGCCGTCCGGCGTCCGCCCGACCGCGAACGGGAGAACTCATGACCGACCCCCGCACGACTCCGCTGCACGAGCGCCACCTGGCCCTCGGCGCCTCGTTCACCGATTTCGGCGGGTGGTCGATGCCGGTGCGCTACAGCTCCGATCTCGCCGAGCACCACGCCGTGCGCACCACCGCCGGCATCTTCGACATCTCCCACATGGCGGAGTTCCTCGTCTCGGGGGCCGAGGCGGGCGCCTTCCTCGACTACGCGCTGGCCGGCCGCCTGTCCACGCTCGCCGACGATCAGGCCAGGTACAGCCTCGTGCTCGACCCCGACGGCGGGATCATCGACGACGTCATCGTCTACCGCTACGCGGCCGACCGGCACATGGTGGTCGCCAACGCCGGCAACCGCGACGCCGTGGCGGAGGCGTTCGCGGAGCGGGCACTCCGATATGACGTCGAGGTCGACGACGCGACCGACCGCATCGCGCTGATCGCCGTGCAGGGGCCGGTATCCCAGGCCATCCTCGAGGCGACGGAGGGGATCGTCGATCTCGCCGCGCCGCTCAGCGCGCTCAAGTACTACCGCATGACCCACGCCCGCTTCGCGGCGCCCGGCGAGGAGGCCGTCGCGATCGACATCGGCCGGACCGGCTACACCGGCGAGGACGGCTTCGAGCTCTACGTGCCGGCGTCCTCGGCCGTCGCGGTCTGGGACGCGCTCCTGCGCGCCGGCGAGCCGCTCGGCCTCGTGCCGGCGGGCCTCGCCTCTCGCGACACGCTGCGCCTGGAGGCCGGGATGCCGCTGTACGGACACGAGCTCTCCCGCGACATCGTGCCCGCGCAGGCCGGGCTCGGCCGCGTGGTGGCGGTCGACAAGGACGACTTCGTCGGCCGGTCGGGGCTCGCCGCCGTCGTCGCATCCGAGGCTCCCGTCCTCGTCGGCCTCGTCTCCGACGGCAAGCGCGCCGGTCGCGCGGGCTACGCCGTGCTCTCCGGCGACGATGCGGTCGGCGAGGTGACCAGCGGCGCGCTCAGCCCGACTCTGGGGCATCCCATCGCCATGGCGTTCGTCGCGCCGTCGGCCGCCGAGCCCGGCACCGAGCTGCACCTGGACGTGCGGGGCACCAGGATCCCCGCAACCGTGACCCGCCTTCCCTTCTACCGTCGCGCGCAGTGACAGACCACCGCCTACTCCGGAGGACGAAATGACCGATCTGAACAGCCTCAAGTACACGGCCGAGCACGAGTGGATCGCCCTCGACGGCGATGTCGCGACCGTCGGGATCACCGACTACGCCGCGGACAAGCTCGGCGACGTCGTCTTCGTCGAGCTCCCCGCGGTCGACTCCGGCGTCTCCGCCGGCGACGTGTGCGGCGAGATCGAGTCGACCAAGTCGGTCGGCGAGCTCTACGCTCCGCTCACCGGCGACGTCGTCGCGGTCAACGACGCGGTCGTCGACGACCCGTCGCTGGTGAACTCCGACCCGTTCGGCGAGGGCTGGCTCGTGAAGCTGAAGGTCGACGCGGCGGCCGTGGCGGACCTCCTCGACCGCGACGCGTACGTCGCGCTCACCGGCGGCGACGCATGACGGGCGAATTCGCCGCGCGTCACATCGGGACGGATGCCTCCGCCCAGCGCCTGATGCTCGACGCCCTGGGCTACGACACGGTCGACGCCCTGATGCGGCGTGCAGTGCCGGCATCCATCCAGGTCGCCTCCCGTGAGACGAGCGACATCCCGCCTGCGGCGACCGAGGCGGAAGCGCTCGCCGAGCTGCGTGCGCTCGCGTCGCAGAATCGCGTCGCCCGCCCCATGATCGGACTCGGCTACTACGACACCTTCACGCCGTCGGTCATCGCGCGCAACGTGCTCGAGAACCCGTCCTGGTACACCGCCTACACGCCGTACCAGCCGGAGATCTCGCAGGGACGCCTCGAGGCGCTGATCAACTTCCAGACGATGGTCACCGATCTGACCGGGCTCGCCACGGCGAACGCCTCGATGCTGGACGAGTCGACCGCCGTGGTGGAGGGGATGCTGGTCGCCCGGCGCGCCTCGAAGTCGGCCTCCAACGTCTTCCTCGTCGACGCGGACGCCCTCCCGCAGACCAAGGCCCTGCTCGAGCACCGCGCGGCCGCCGTGGGCATCGAGCTGCACTACACGGCCTACAACCAGTCGCCCCCGCCCGCGGACATCGACGTGTTCGGCGCGTTCGTGCAGTACCCGGGAGCCACCGGCCGGGTCTGGGACCCGTCCGAGGTCGCCGCCGCGGTCCACGCGCAGGGCGGGCTCGTCGTCGTGGCCGCCGACCTGCTCGCGCTGACGCTGCTGCGCTCGCCGGGATCGCTGGGCGCCGACGTCGCCGTGGGCACCACGCAGCGCTTCGGCGTGCCCCTCGGCTTCGGCGGTCCGCACGCCGGCTACATGGCGGTGCGCGCGGGGCTCGAGCGCCAGCTTCCGGGGCGCCTGGTGGGCGTGTCGCAGGATGCCGCGGGCCACCCGGCGTACCGGCTCGCGCTGCAGACCCGCGAGCAGCACATCCGCCGCGAGAAGGCGACCTCCAACATCTGCACGTCGCAGGTGCTGCTGGCCGTCATGGCCTCGATGTACGCGGTCTACCACGGGCCCGACGGGCTCAAGAGGATCGCGACCGACGTGGCGAGGAAGGCCGAGGCGCTGGCCGCCGTGCTGCGCTCGTACGGCCTGAACCTGGCATCGGACTCGTTCTTCGACACGCTGCGCGTGTTCGTCCCCGGCCCGGCCGAGCGCGTGATCGAGCGCGCCCGTGAGCGCGGATTCCAGCTGTTCTGGGCCGACGACGCGTCGGTGGGGGTTTCGGTGGACGAGACGACGACGGCGGAGGACCTCGCCGCCGTGGCGTGGGCCTTCGGACTTCCCGAGCGCGAGTTCCTCGGCGCGGGTGCGCAGGGGGAGCGCACGATCGCCTTCGCGGACGCCGAGCCGCTCGCGGGCGTGCCGTCCTCGCTGGCGCGCGTCGAGGAGTTCCTGACCCATCCCGTGTTCACCTCCCACCGTTCCGAGACGGCCATGATGCGCTATCTCAAGCAGCTGTCCGACCGCGACTACGCGCTCGACCGCGGGATGATCCCGCTCGGCTCGTGCACGATGAAGCTCAACGCCGCCACCGAGATGGCCGCCGTGTCGTGGCCCGAGTTCTCGCGCGTGCATCCGTTCGCGCCCGAGGCCGACGTGCACGGCTACCTCGCCCTCATCGAGCAGCTCGAGGTGTGGCTCGCCGAGGTCACCGGGTACGACGCCGTGTCGCTGCAGCCCAACGCGGGTTCGCAGGGAGAGCTCGCCGGGCTCATGGCCATCCGCGGCTACCACCGTGCGAACGGCGACCTGCAGCGCACGGTGTGCCTCATCCCGTCCTCTGCGCACGGCACCAACGCCGCCTCGGCGGTGCTGGCGGGCATGAAGGTCGTCGTGGTGGCGTGCGACGATGCGGGCAACGTCGACCTCGACGACCTGCGCGCGAAGATCGCCGCGCACGCGGACGAGCTCGCGGCGCTCATGATCACCTACCCGTCGACCCACGGCGTGTACGAGCACGACGTGCTCGAGATCACGCAGGCCGTCCACGACGCCGGCGGCCAGGTGTACGTCGACGGCGCGAACCTCAACGCGCTGCTCGGCTTCGCGCGCTTCGGCGACCTCGGGGGAGACGTCTCGCACCTGAACCTGCACAAGACGTTCGCGATCCCCCACGGCGGAGGCGGCCCCGGCGTCGGCCCGGTGGCAGCGAAGGCCCACCTCGCCCCCTATCTCCCATCGCACCCGCTGTCGCAGCGGAAGGATCACCCCGGCGGCGTGTTCGACGGCGGTCCGATCTCCGCCGCCCCGAACGGCTCTGCGGGCATCCTGCCGATCTCGTGGGCGTACGTGCGCATGATGGGCGCGGAAGGGCTGCGGGATGCCACGGCGGCCGCCGTCCTCGCCGCGAACTACATCGCGTTCCGCCTGAGGGAGCACTACCCGGTGCTGTACACCGGTGACGGCGGGCTCGTGGCGCACGAGTGCATCCTCGACCTCCGGCCGCTCCGCGAGGCGACCGGTGTGACGGTGGACGACGTGGCCAAGCGCCTCATCGACTACGGCTTCCATGCTCCGACGATGTCGTTCCCCGTCGCGGGCACCCTCATGGTCGAGCCCACCGAGTCCGAGGACCTCGGCGAGATCGAGCGGTTCATCGAGGCGATGATCGCGATCAAGGCCGAGGCCGACGCGGTGGCCGCGGGGGAGTGGTCCGCCGACGACAACCCGCTGGCCGGCGCCCCGCACACGGCCGAGTCGGTCGTCGCAGGCGAGTGGACCCACCCCTACTCGCGCGAGACGGCCGTCTATCCCGTCCACGCCCTGGTGCGCACGAAGTACTGGCCACCGGTGCGGCGCATCGACCAGGCCTACGGCGACCGAAACCTCGTCTGCGCGTGCCCGCCGATCGAGGCCTTCGCGTAGGAGGTTCGGCGCTTCGTCGGCTCGATCGCGCCACGTCGGACTATCCGGCGACCCGAGATCGCGCATCTGAGCCGGTGGACACCTGCGCGCGGAGCTCCGGCCACGCGGCAGAGCGGCTCAGGACGACGCCGGCCTGACGGAGGAGGGCGGCCAGGCGCGGAGGGTTCATCAGCTCGGCCCGGCCGAACCGGACGACACCGGCCGCGACGCGCCGTATCCGGTCCTCGCGCAGCTTCTCGCGGTAGACCACGACCTCGGGCGGTAGGCCGCTGGGGTTGTCCGCGCCGTACGTGAGCCGGCCGTCGAACTCTCCGACCACGCCGAACTCGGGCCCTGCCGAGCACGCCCGAATCGTCCCTGCGCGCGATGGACGGCTCAGGCGCTACGGCTCAGGCGCCCGCGCTCGGAGTCGGCGTGGGGGAGGGCGTCGGCGCGGGCGGAGCGAAGATCCCCGGCCACAGGGCGGCGGCCAGCGGGTAGCCGACGAACGCGATGACATCGATGAGGGTGTGTGCGATCACGAGGGGCATGACGCGCCCCCAGCGCCGATAGCACCAGCCGAAGACGACGCCCATCGCGAAGTTCCCGATCATCGCCGGGAAGCCCTGGTAGGCGTGATAAGCGGCCCGCAAGCCCGCGGTCGCGAGGATGATCGTCCAGGTTCCCCACCCGAGGCGGCGCAGGCGATCGAACAGGTAGCCGATGAAGATGACCTCTTCGGTCAGCCCCGCGCGCAGCGCCGCGAGCAGGAGCAGCGGGATCGTCCACCAGGACGTGTCCAGCGGCGAGGCCTCCACGAGGACTGAGAGGCCCAGCGTCCGGCCGAGGGCGTAGAGCGCGAGTCCGGGGATGCCGATCACCGCGACGAGAGCGACCCCGCGGCCGAGGTCGCCGCCGAATCGCCGGAAGTCGAGCCCGATGCGGCGGAACGCCGACTTCCCGGGTTCCCAGAGGAGGAAGATCGCGAGGGCGACGGGTACGAGCCCGAACCCCTGGGCGAGGAACTGGTAGAGGACGTCCCAGAACTCCTCGGCGCCGGCGGAGGGATTCAGCGACGTCTGCTGGTCGCCCAGTCCCGCCTCGCGCTGCAGTGCCTGGATCAGCCCCAGGACGGCGTAGATGGCGGAGCGGCCCACCGACAACAGCAGGACGAGCGCGATCTCCCACCGCAGGCGCACGCGGGTCGCATGATCTATGGGGCCGGTGTCGGGCAGATTCCCAGACGCGGAAGGTTGCACGTTGTCAGATTGTCACACCCGCGTAGCGCTGAGTTAAGGATATGTAACGGTTTGCTGTTCTGTTTTGCCTTGTTCGCACCGCGTGCTTAGTGTGTCCGTGTCCGTGTCCAGAGCTGCCACAGGCTGGGCACTCAACCCTTGCACAGGAGGAAATGTGAAGATCGCGCGTCTTATGGCGGGCGTGGGTGTCGTCGCAGCGGGAGCTATCGTGCTCTCCGGTTGTGGCAACCCATACCAGTCTGAGGTCGTGGAGGGCACCGAGATCACCACCGCGTACAACTCGGGCTTTTTCCACTTCAACGACGACAGCTCTGCCGGCAACAACACGGCCAACGGCAATGTCAAGTACATGACCGACACGAGCTTCTCGTACTACAACAACACCCCGGAGCTGGTGAAGAACACCGACTTCGGCTCGTACGAGAAGACCAGCGACGACCCGCTGACCGTCAAGTACACGATCACCGCAGACGCAGTCTGGTCGGACGGCGTGCCGATCGACGAGGCCGACATGCTCCTCCAGTGGGCCGCGCTCTCGGGCAACGTCAACGAGGCGTTCTCGCCCGCGGCGACGACCGGCTACAACCTGGTCACCACCACGCCGGAGACCGGCGAGAAGGAGATCACGTTCGTCTACGACGAGCCGTACGTGGACTGGGAGCTCGTCGGACCGATCGGCGTCTCGGCGCACGGCACCTACGCGCTGGCCTTCCCGGACGAGTACTCCGACGTGCAGGCCGCGTACGACACCTGGGCCGAGTCGGGCGAGGAGGGTGACTTCACCGCTTACAGCGACGCCGCCAAGGAGTTCGCCGAGGACGCCAAGGAGAAGGTCGTCACGGCCATCACCGACGGCGACGAAGAGGTTCTCGCCGCACTGGGCGACGCCTGGAGCAACGCCTACGGCTACACGACGCTGCCCGACAGCCCGGCCGCCGCTCTGACCAGCGGTCCGTACGTCGTCGACGAGATCGTCGAGGACCAGTACATCTCGATCTCGGCGAACCCGCTGTTCACGTGGGGTCCGTCGCCCAAGTTCGAGAAGATCACGATCCGCACGATCGCCGACTCGACCACCGCGCTCCAGGCTCTGGAGTCGGGCGAGCTCGACATCTGGTCGGGTCAGCCCACGGCCGACATCCTCCAGCTCGCCAACGAGATCGACACCGCGACGGTTCAGACCGGTGACCAGGCCTCGCACGAGCACGTCGACCTGACGGTCAACAACGGCGGTCCGTTCGACCCCGCGACCTACGGTGGCGACGAGGAGGCGGCTCTGAAGGTCCGCCAGGCGTTCCTGAAGACGATCCCGCGCCAGGAGATCGTCGACAAGATCATCAAGCCGCTCAACCCCGAGGCCGTCGTGCGCAACACGCACCTCGTCTCGATCTCGGACCCGGAGCGCTACCCGGTCCTGTCCGAGGCCAACGGCTCGGCTGACTACGCCGAGGTCGACATCGACGGCGCCAAGGCGCTGCTCGCCGAGGCCGGCGTGACCGGTCCGGTCGAGGTCGGCTTCTGGTACCCCGAGGGCAACGTCCGTCGTGGCCAGGAGTTCGAGCTGATCTCGGCTTCGGCCGCTCTGGCCGGCTTCGAGCTGGTCGACGAGAGCGAGCCGGACTGGGTGTTCACCGACCCGTCGGCAGAGCCGATCAACCCGCACGACGCGACGCTGTTCGCGTGGTCGCAGACCAGCCTCGCCGTCGGTGGATCTGACCAGATCTACGCCTGCTACGACGACCCGATGGCCAAGGGCGGAAACTACAACGGCTACTGCGACGACGAGGTGACCGCTGCGCTCAAGGAGCTCAACATCACGTCGGACACCGACGCGCAGACCGACCTGCTCGAGGCCGCTGAGACCGGAATCTGGGCCGACGCCGTGTCGATCCCGATCTTCCAGTTCCCCGGCCTGACGGTGAACAGCGACAAGGTGACCGAGGTCAAGGCCATGCCGCTGAGCCCCGACTACTTCTGGAACTTCTGGGAGTGGGCGCCGGCGGACGCTTCGGCGGAGTAATCCCCGCCGCATCCGGGTGGGCGGGCGACCGTCCACCCGGATGCAGACATCGAAACCGAACTGTGGGTGCCGAGGCGAACCCTTGGCACCCACAGTCATGTCCGACTGGGGCTGCGCAGCGCACACAGGTGCCGCTCAGCCCCCCTCGTAGTAGTTTTGGGGCGCCGTATCGGTGCCCCGGGACGGACGTAGAATCATGACCTCAGCCCCATATCCGAGAGGGCTTCCGTGCTGACCTTCATCCTGCGACGACTGGGTGCCATCGCCCTCGTCCTCCTCGTCGCCTCTTTCATCGTCTACACCCTGACGGCGATCACCGCCGATCCGCTCGAAGACCTCAAGGGGAGCAACGCCCCCAACCGTCAGGAGATGATCGACAACCGCATCGAGCTGCTGCGTCTGGACCTCCCCGTCGTGGTCCGCTACTTCACGTGGCTCGCCGGCGCGGCCAAGTGCTTCATCGGCCAGTGCGATCTCGGCATCGCCTTCAGCCGGAGCAACCAGCCCGTGACCGAGGCGGTCGCGACCGCGGCAGCCTCCACCATCCAGCTCGTCACCGCGGCGACGATCGTGGCCATCATCTTCGGCCTCACGATCGGCATCCTGACCGCCCTGCGCCAGTACAGCGGCTTCGACTACTCGGTGACGTTCCTCACGTTCATCGTGTACTCGCTCCCGATCTTCTGGGTCGCGGTGCTCCTCAAGGAGTACGGCGCGATCCGCTTCAACGAGTTCCTCGCGAACCCCGTCATCACCATCCCGGCGATCCTGATCACAGGAGCGGTGTGGGGGCTGATCTTCATGGCGATCATCGGCGGTTCATGGAAGAAGCGCCTCATCACCTTCGCCGCGGCCTTCGTCGCCGCGGGCGGGCTGCTCGCACTCCTCGGCGTGACCGGGTGGTTCTCCGACCCGTCGATCGGCCTCATCGGCGTGATCATCACGGGCGTCGGTGCGGCCGTCGGCGTGACGGCGCTCTCCACCGGCCTGGCCAACCGCCGCACGCTGTACTCGGCTCTCGCCGTCGTGGCGATCTGGGCGGCGCTGTACTTCCCGATCCAGTACCTGTTCTTCTACGTGCCGACCGGATGGATGCTGCTCCTCACGGGACTCGCGGCGATCGCCATCGGCATCGGGGTGGGTCTGCTCATCGGAGGCGACGGCAAGAAGGAGGCCGCGCGCACGGCGGCGATCGTCAGCTTCATCACGTTCTTCGTGATCGTCGTCGACCGCGTCATGCTCGTATACACCGACTACGTCGACCGGATCCCGCAGAGCGGCGTGATCGCGACGATCGGCTCCACGACTCCCGGCCTGCAGGGCGACATGTGGTTCGAGATCCTCGACGGCTTCGCGCACCTCGTGCTGCCGACGATCGCCCTGGCCCTGGTCTCCATCGCCGCCTACACCCGCTACTCGCGGTCGAGCCTGCTCGAGGTCATGAACCAGGACTACGTCCGCACGGCTCGGGCCAAGGGCCTCAACGAGCGCACGGTCGTCATGCGCCACGCCATGCGCAACGCGCTCATCCCGATCGCGACCATCATCGCCTTCGACATCGGCGCGCTCATCGGCGGCGCGGTCATCACCGAGACGATCTTCGCGTGGAAGGGAATGGGCGCCCTGTTCGTCGACGGCCTCACCCACGGCGACGTCAACCTGGTGATGGGCTTCTTCGTCGTGACGGGCATCCTCGCGGTGACGTTCAACCTCATCGCGGACCTGCTGTACTCCGCCCTCGACCCCCGGATCCGGGTGAGCTGACATGGTTACCACTATTCCCACCGACGCGCCGCAGGATCGCGGCAGCGAGCAGTCCATCGAGCAGAAGGCCGTCGCCGGCATGAGCCAGGGGGCGCTCGTGCGCCGCCGGTTCTTCCGTCACGCCGGCGCGATGATCGCGCTCGTCGTGCTGGTCCTCGTGATCATCCTGGCCTTCACCTCCGTGGGCACGGTGATCGGCGGCACCGGCAAGCTCCAGGCGAGCGGCGACGGCACCCTGTCGATCAACGGCTTCCGCATCCCCGGATGGTGGCCGCTGGACTGGTACACGAGCTATCCGATCGTCAACGGCGGGCAGCCGACGCTGACCCTGTTCCCCTTCAGCATGGGCGAGCACCCGTTCGGGCAGGACACGCTCGGCAAGGACGTGTTCGCGCAGGTCATGCGGGGCACCCAGCAGTCGATCACCGTCATGTTCCTCGTAGGCATCGTCTCGCTGGTGCTCGGCGTGCTCTTCGGGGCGCTCTCGGGCTACTTCCGCGGCTGGGTCGACTCGCTGATCATGCGCTTCACCGACGTGATCATCATCATCCCGATCATCGTCATCGGCTCGATCATCGGAAAGCTGCTGGGCGGCAACAGCGCCGTCGTGTTCGGCATCTTCCTCGGCATCCTGAGCTGGACAGGTCTGGCGCGACTCGTGCGCGGCGACTTCCTCGCCCTGCGCGAGCGGGAGTTCGTCGACGCCGCGCGCGTCGCGGGAGCGAGCAACGGGCGCATCATCTTCCGCCATATCCTGCCCAACGCGGTCGGCATCATCATCGTCAACACGACGCTCCTCATGAGCGCCGCGGTGCTGACGGAGGCGGCCCTGAGCTTCATCGGGTTCGGCATCACCGCACCCGACGTGTCGCTCGGTCAGATCATCAGCGAGTACCGTGAGGCATTCCGCACGCGGCCGTGGCTGTTCTGGTGGCCGGGTCTGTTCATCGTGATCCTCGCGCTGTGCATCAACTTCATCGGTGACGGGCTCCGCGACGCCTTCGACCCGCGCCAGCAGGCGAAGGTGAGCGCCCGCAAGGCGAACCGCGCGGTCGCCGCGATCCCGTCCGCCCAGGCCGTCATGATGGTCGAGGGACCCACGTCGTCCGACGACGAGCGATACATGGACGAGTTCGGCGGCGGATCGCTGCCCGAGCCCGACGCGGTCGAGGACCGCCGGGCGCGACGTGAGGACGATCAGCCGTGAGGCAGGGCGAGTGCCAGGACGGATGCCGCGCCCAGCACCGCGGTCACCGCGACCACGCCCACGTTCAGGGTCGTGACGGTGCCGCCGGGCGTCGTGTCGCCGCCGCTGCGGCGGTACTGGTCCAGCGTGCGGCGCACGAGTGCGGTCGCATCCCCGCTCGGGGTTCCCTCGGCATCCGACGGACGGCGCGTGTCGCCTTCGCCGGGCGTTCGGGACACCTCTTCGCGATGAGTGGCGAGGGCCTGACGTGCGCCGGGGGCCGGCGCCGCCCAGGCGCGGATGCTGCGCCCACCCGTGGTTCGGACGGTGAGCGCGTAGCGCGAGTCGACGTCCGCGACGTCGCCCCACGGCACCCGGTGGGTGCGGAAGACGTTCGCGATCTCGATGAAGCCCTCGCTGATCTGCACGTGGGGACGGACGTAGAGCGCCCACGCCAGCCACGCGACCAGGGCGATCGGCCAGCCCCACGCGACGAGGCTGGCGACGCCGTCGATCAGGGCGACGAAGACAAGACCGAGGGCGCAGACGCCGATCGCCACCCAGGCGAGGATCTGGCTGCCGCGCGGACGGAAGGTGACCGGTTCGGGCATCTGCCCATCCTGACACGGGAGATGAACCGATGAGCATGAAGGAGGGAGCCCGCATGCGCGGACACGTCCCGCAGGAGGGCGGCCCTGTGCTGTCCGTCAACGACCTCGGCGTGGAGTTCTGGGTCGGCGGCAACTGGGCCGCCGCGGCCAAGCACGTCACGTACGACCTCATGCCCGGAAAGGTCCTCGCCGTCGTCGGCGAGTCCGGCTCGGGCAAGAGCACGAGCTCGATGGCGATCATGGGCCTCCTGCCCAAGAACGCCCGCGTGACCGGCAGCGCGAAGCTCGCCGGCCGCGAGCTCGTGGGTGCGCGTCCCGAGACGCTGCGCAGCGTCCGCGGCGAGGGCATCGCGGCGATCTTCCAGGAGCCGATGACGGCGCTGAACCCCGTCTACACGATCGGCTTCCAGATCTCCGAGACGATCCTCACGCATCGTCCCGGCATGACCCGCAAGCAGGCCAAGGCCCGTGCCATCGAGCTGCTCGGCCTCGTCGAGATGCCCGACCCGCAGAAGGCGTACAACTCGTACCCGCACCAGCTGTCGGGCGGCCAGCGCCAGCGCGCGATGATCGCGCAGTCGATCTCGCTCGACCCGCGTGTGCTCATCGCCGACGAGCCGACCACGGCTCTCGACGTCACCGTCCAGGCCGAGATCCTCGACCTGCTGCGCCACCTGCACCAGAAGCTGGATTCGGCGATCATCCTCATCACGCACGACATGGGAGTCGTGGCCGACATGGCCGACGACGTCATGGTGATGAAGGACGGCGACGTCGTCGAGCACGGCACCGCGACCCAGCTCTTCACTGCGCCCGAGCACCCCTACACGCGGGCGCTCATGGCATCGGTCCCGCACCTGGGCATGGGCAGCGCCGTGGCCGACGTGGATTCTCAACGTGAGGACAGCACCGCGGCGCTCCTGCTCGAGAACGTGTCGATCGACTATCCGAAGCGCGGGCGGGTGCCGGCGTTCCGCGCGGTCTCCGAGGCATCCCTCTCCATCCAGCCCGGCGAGGTCGTCGGCCTCGTGGGCGAGTCCGGCTCGGGCAAGACGACGATCGCCCGCGCGATCGTCGGCCTGATCCCGATCGCAGAGGGCACGCTCCGCGTCGCAGGCCAGGAGATGGTGGGCGTCGACCCGAAGCAGCTGCGCGCCGTGCGCCGCAAGCTCGGGATCGTGTTCCAGGACCCGGGATCGTCGCTGAACCCGCGCTGGCCCGTCGGCCAGTCGATCGGCGAGCCGCTCGAGCTCGACGGGCGCAACGGCAAGGAGATCTCCACGCGGGTCACGGAGCTCCTCGACATGGTCGAGCTGCCGCGCGACTTCCGCAACCGCTATCCGCACGAGCTCTCGGGCGGCCAGCGTCAGCGCATCGGCATCGCCCGCGCGCTCGCCCTCGACCCGAAGGTGCTCGTCGCCGATGAGCCGACGAGCGCGCTCGACGTGTCGGTGCAGGCGCGCGTGCTCGAGCTGCTGCAGCAGATCCAGAAGGAGCAGCAGTTCGCGACGCTGTTCGTGACCCACGACCTGGCCGTCGTCGACCTGCTCGCCGACCGTATCGTCGTCATGCAGCACGGCCGCATCGTCGAGCAGGGGTCGAAGGAGCAGATCCTCCGCAACCCGCAGGACCCGTACACGCAGCGCCTCATCGCCGCTGTCCCGGTGCCCGACCCGGCCGAGCAGCGCGTGCGCCGCGAAGCGCGCGCGGCGCTCCTCGCGACGCAGGACTGACGCGATCGTGAAGCGGCCTGGGGGTTCTCACCCTCAGGCCGCTTTCGGCTGCCTGCGATAGGCTGAGGATGCCGGCATCCCGGCCCTCTCCACTTTCGCAAGGATTTCTTTCATGGCGCGCGCCCTCCGTCCTGACCTCCGCAACGTCGCGATCGTCGCGCACGTCGACCACGGCAAGACGACTCTCGTCGACGCCATGCTCCGCCAGACCGGCTCGTTCGGCTCGCATGAGCACATGGAAGAGCGTGCGATGGACTCGAACGACCTCGAGCGTGAGAAGGGCATCACGATCCTCGCCAAGAACACGGCGATCACGTACCAGGGCGTCCACACCGACGTCCCCGTCACGATCAACGTCATCGACACGCCCGGTCACGCCGACTTCGGCGGCGAGGTCGAGCGCGGTCTGTCGATGGTCGACGGCGTCGTGCTGCTCGTGGACGCGAGCGAGGGTCCGCTCCCGCAGACCCGTTTCGTGCTGCGCAAGGCGCTCGAGGCGAAGCTCCCCGTGATCCTCCTGGTCAACAAGACCGACCGCCCCGACG
>NZ_JAYRDE010000056.1:0-19208 GCF_041909575.1 Microbacterium sp.
TCGGGCTGGGCCACGTCGACACGGCGAACATCCTGCGCGCGTTCACCGACCTGGCCGAGATCGCCGAGGAGTGTCCGCGCGGCTGCACCCACCTGCCCGACGCGCCGGACTGCGCGATCGTCGAGGCCGTGGCGGAGGGAAAGCTCGGACCGGGCGGCCCCGCGCGCCTGGACTCCCTGCAGCGCCTGCTCGAGACCTTCGCCAAGCGGGACGCCGCCGCGGCCTCGAGCCCCACGCGCGATACGGGCTCACGCGACGGCGCATAGGCTCACGCGACCGCGCTTCGCTCGAGCGACGGCGCTTAGGCTGGTGGGGTGACAGATCGCCTCGAGCCCGGTTCCCCCGCCCCCGACTTCACCCTCGTCGACCAGGACGGCCAGTCCGTCTCGCTCTCGGCGCTGCGCGGCCGCGGGGTGATCCTGTTCTTCTATCCCGAGGCGATGACCCCGGGCTGCACGACCGAGGCGTGCGACTTCCGCGACAGCCTCGCTCCGCTGCAGGCGGCGGGCTACACGGTGCTCGGCATCTCGAGGGACGAGCCCGAGAAGCTGCAGCGGTTCCGCGAGCGCGACGGCCTGACGTACGACCTGCTGAGCGACCCCGACCACGCCGTGCACGATGCGTACGGCGTGTGGGGCGAGAAGACGAACTACGGGAAGACGTTCATGGGCGTCCTCCGCTCGACGTTCGTCATCGACGCCGAGGGCCGCGTCGAGCACGCCCTGTACAACGTGCGTGCGACGGGCCACGTCGCTCGCGTGCGCAAGCTCGTCGGGCTCGACGCCGCGTAGTTCACGCGGGCGCCGCGCGGGCGCCGGAGAGCCGTCAGGCGGATGCCTCGTCCCTCGAGGCGCGGCCGGCCTCACGCACCGCGAGGATCAGGAGCACCAGCGTCACGAGGGCCGGTGCGGCGATCGCCAGGGCCACCGCAGGCTCGGCGTACGCGCCCGTCGCCGCTCCGAGGGCGACGGCGAGGATCAGGAGCTGCGTGACGATCGCCCCGGACCGCGCCCAGGAGCGATCCCGCCAGACGGCGACCGCGAACGCCAGCACCGCCGCGGCGCCGACGGCGGTGAGCACGACGAGCGCGATCGCGCTGTCGATCGACGCGGTGTCGCCGGAGACGATGGCGAGGATCTGCCAGACCGTGAGGGCGACCAGCCCGAGCCCTTCCAGTCCGACGAGCACAGCCGCGAGGCGGCCGATCCGGTTTGTCCGCATAGCTGGTGATCTTTCGGGTCGAACGGGTCTGGATTGTGCGAACCCTCTATGTCGCAAAGGGAATACTCAGCAACTTGCACAGAATCCTGTCGCGCATCCCTTGATCTAGGTAAACCGCTATGGGACGATTGGTGAAGCCGTGTGCTCCCACAGCGACGTGGGGCGAGCAATCCTCGCACTCCCACAGGGTACCGGACCCGAATCCTGCGCCCTCTTCGTCACAACACCCCCGCTATCAAGGAGCACCACCATGGACTGGCGCGACAAAGCCGCCTGCCTGACCGTCGACCCCGAGCTGTTCTTCCCCGTGGGGAACACCGGACCGGCCGTCGATCAGATCGAGAAGGCGAAGTCCGTCTGCGCCCGGTGCACCGTCACCGAGATCTGCCTGCAGTACGCCCTCGAGACCGGTCAGGACTCGGGCGTGTGGGGCGGCCTGTCCGAGGACGAGCGCCGCGCACTCAAGCGCCGCGCCGCGCGCGCCCGCCGCGCATCCTGACGCGAGCACGCCGCGCGCGAGGCCTTTGGGCGCAATTCTCCTCAAAAGGCGCGGTTGCAACTGCGCCGCTGAGGTGAAACTGCGCGCGAAGCGCGGTCAGCCCACGCCGCGCTCGATGTAGCGCAGCGGGATCTCGATCGTCACCTCGGTGCCGCTCCCCATGATCGTGTGCCAGTCGATCGTGCCGCCCAGCTCGCCCTGGATGAGCGTGCGCACGATCTGCGTGCCGAGCCCTCGGCCGACCTGACCTTCGGGGAGGCCGGAGCCCGTGTCGCGGACGCGCACCTCGAGGTGGTCGTCGGTGCGATCGGCGATGATCTCGACGTCGCCCTCCTGGCCGGCGAGGCCGTGCTCGACGGCGTTGGTCACGAGCTCCGTGAGCGCGAGGGCGAGCGGCGTCGCGTACTCGCTGGGCAGTGTGCCGAATTTGCCGGTCGAGTGCGTGCGCGCGCGGGTGTTCGGCGCCGCCGCGACCTCGGCGACCAGCTTGAGGACGCGATCGAAGACCTCGTCGAAGTCCACGTTCTGCGCCAGGCCCTCCGACAGGGTGTCGTGCACGACGGCGATCGCCGAGACGCGCCGCATCGCCTGGGTGAGGGCCTCGCGGGCCTCTTCGCTGTGGGAGCGGCGGGCCTGGATGCGCAGCAGGGACGCGACCGTCTGCAGGTTGTTCTTGACGCGATGGTGGATCTCGCGGATCGTCGCGTCCTTGGTGATGAGCTCCTGCTCCTGGTGGCGGATCTCGGTCACATCGCGGCACAGCACGATGGCGCCGATGCGGGTGCCGTGATCGCGCAGCGGGATGGTGCGCAGCGACACCGTGACCCCCCGCGCCTCGATGTCGGCACGCCACGGGGCGCGGCCGGTCACCACGACGGGCAGGGACTCGTCGAACTGGCGCTTGGTCGGGAGGATCTGCGTCACCACTTCCACGAGCGACTCTCCCTCGAGCTCGTCGTCGAACCCGAGCCGGTTGAACGCGGAGAGCGCATTCGGGCTCGCGAACGTGGTGATGCCGTCGACGTCGAGGCGGACGAGCCCGTCGGATGCGCGCGGCGCACCGCGGCGCGGCGAGGTGGGGGCGGTCATGTCGGGGAAGTCACCGGTCGCGATCATCCCGAACAGCTCGTCGGCGCAGTCGTTGAACGTGATCTGCTGGCGGGACGGCGTGCGCGCCTCGCCGAGGTTCGTGTGGCGCGTCACGACGCCGATCGTCTGCGCGGGCTCGCTCCCCCGCGAGCGCATGACGGGAACGGCGCGCACCCGGGTGGGCGTCTCCTCGAACCAGTCGGGCGACGCGGAGTCCACGATGCGCCCGGTCTGGAAGGCGTCGCGCACCTGCGTCCGCCATTGCGGGCGAACCCGGTCGCCCACGATGTCGCGGTAGAACAGGGTCGCCGCGCCGCTCGGCCGGGTGTGCGCCACGGCGACGAACGAATCGTCGGATGTCGGGACCCAGAGCACGATGTCGGCGAAGGCCAGGTCCGCGAGCAGCTGGCCGTCACCGGCGAGGCGGTGGAGCCACTCCACGTCTTCCGCGCTGGAACGGCCCTGGGCGTACACGAGATCGCTGAGGGTCGACACGACTCTCAGCCTAGACGGCGGTCGCGGCGCGCCCTGTCCGCCGCTGCCGCCTCGTGGATGTGGCCGGCGTCGTCGCGCCCACGACCGCCTCCCCCACGAATCGGCGCAGAGCGAGCGTGAACGGCGACTTCGGCGACACCTCGGCGATCGGGCGGGCGGCGAGGAGCGCGGCATCCGCCGACCGAGGATCCTGTGGCACGAACCAGACGTCGCCGACGCCGCCGAACCGGTCGAGCGTGCGGCGCACCTGTCCGCGCGCATCGATCCCGAGCGCCCCTGGGCGCAGCCGATTCGCGAGCACCACGACGGGCGTCGCGCCGACGGTCGCCCGCAGCTCGGAGTGAGCCCGCAGGAACCGCGCGATTCCGACGGGATCCGCCGCGGCGACGGCGACCACCAGGTCGGCCGCCCGCAGCGCGGCGAGGGTCGCGGCATTGCGGCGCGGTCCGTCGAGGTCGCTGACGATCTCCTCGTCGCGCTCGAGGGAGGCGGCCACGTCGACCACGACGTAGTCGGCCCAGTCGCGACAGATCGACAGCGCCCGCTCGACGCGGGGCTCGCTCAGCTCGGGCCAGCGCGACGGCCGGTTGAGGCCGGTGAGCACGTCGACCCCCGAGCGTCCAAGAGCGACGCTCACGCGCGACAGCTCGCGCGCGTCGAGGCCTCCGAGCTCGGCCTGCCGGCACGCCGCGGCGAACCCCGGGCCCTCGTCGGCGAGACCGAGCGCGAGCGCGAGCGACGGCGCGTGCGTGTCGGCGTCGACGAGCCCCACGTGCCGGCCCCCGCGCGCCAGTTCGATCGCGAGCTCGACGGCCACCGTCGAACGCCCCGGCGCCCCGGCAGGTCCCCACACCGCGATCACGCGCGAGCCCGTGCTCGGAGCGCCGTCGGGCGCGTCCCGGGACGGCACCGCGCCCAGCACGTCGGACAGGCGCCAGGCCTCCCCGGCGAGCGGGTGGGACTGCTCCAGGCCGAAGGCCTGCGCCAGTCGCTGCTCGGCGGCGGCGTCGCACAGGGGGACGATGCGCGTCCCGACGCGGTCGCACAGTGCGACGAGGGCGGTCGACACGGTGTCGCGACGAACCTCGAGCACGAGCGCATCGGCCTCGGCGACGGCACGCAGCACGGCCTCCGCATCGGCGCCCAGAAGCTCCTCCGCGGCCGCGAGGGCGGGGGCGGCGGCTCTCACCGTCGCCACCACGCCGTGCCCCTCCCGGCGCAGCGCGTCGGCGATCGCCTGACCTTCGTCGATCGCGACGACGACGCTCATTCGCCGCCGCCCACCGTCGGCACGACCGACATCACCGCACCGTCCGCCAGGGCGGCCAGCGTGACGGCCACCTCGGCTCTCGGGATCACCAGCTCGAGCGCGGCAGCGCCGCCACCCATCATCGAGTCGTCGCGGGTGACCGACACCACCGTCGCGTCGGCGACCAGGATGCGCGGATCCTCGAAGCCCCCGTCCTCCTGCGGCGGCGCCGCCCAGACCTCGACGACGGCGCCCGCGTCGACGGATGCCGGCACATCGACGGAGCTCGGCACCACCACGTTCGTCGTGCGCATGCGGTCGGCATCGCCCACGGCATCGGCGGGGACGAGCTCCCCCGCCTCGATCGTGCGCGTGGAGACCATTCCGTCGCGCCAGCCTCCCGGTGCGAGGTAGACGGCGGCGGACTGGCCGAGCGCGACGTCCACCTGTCGCAGGTCGTCGGCGGCGACGACCTGCCCGGGCACGATCGTACGGGCGGCCGCATAGGCGGGGGCGGTCTGCCGCGCCGCTGCCACGACGAACCAGACCCCGGCGACGGATGCCGCGATGAGGAGGATCCCCAGCAGGAATCGCGCGTCTCCCCGGAGCGCGCGGCGAGGAGGGCGGGCGGAGGTCTCGGCGTGCGTCATGACCCCCATGCTGGCTCAGCGCGCGCGAGCCCCGGATTCTTTATCCACAGCGCGTGACGTGCGGATCGCCCTTCCCCGGGCCGGGTCCATAATGGGGGCATGCCCGAGTTCCCGACTTCGGACGTGCGGATGCTCACCCCTGCCCAGGCGGCCGAGGTGCTGGGCCTGTCCGTCGATGAGGTGATGGCCCTGGTCATGGAAGGGCAGCTGAGGGGCACGCGCGTGGGATCGCCCGCGCGCTGGCGTGTGGAGGAGGGGAGCCTCTCCGCCTATCTCGACGATCAGGCCGAGCTCGCCCGCCGCATGGCGCTGTGGCAGCAGGCCCAGAACGCGAGCTTCCCCGAGCTGTGGGGCTCGGGGCCGGTGCGCCACTCAGACTGATCCGGCGCGGCCTCACAGGACCGAGGTCGTCCCCTCCACCCGCACCCACGAGATCGACGCATACGGCACGATGCGGTGGCCCGTGACGGCGTCGCTCCGGCGCGGCGCCCCGGGATCGTGCAGCGCGAGGTCGAGGTGGTCCGCGCCCGCACGGTCGACCGTGCCGTGGAAGACGCGTCCGCCGCTCATGTGCACCGCCACGCCCGCCCGGCGACGCACCAGATCGCGCAGCACGAAGCCGAACGTGAGCCGGTCGGCCAGCGCCGATCGAGCGGGTGCAGGACGCGCGCTGCGGAGGAGGTCGTGGTGCGGCATCCCGATCCCCGCGATGGCGGGAAGCGGCACCACGACCGCACCGGGACGACCCTCGGCGGGAAGGATCGCCACGCAGTCCGCGCCCACGCCGGTCACGCGGCCGCGCAGCGCGGTGCCGTCGGACAGATCCAGCGAGAGCGCCGAGCCGGGGGCATCCCCACCGATCAGCTGGACGAGCCTTTCGCGCAGGGCGACCTTGGACAGGCGCAGGCGCTCCGCCTCGGAGTCCAGTGCGGCACGCTCGGCCTCCCACTCCGAGGCGAGCTGACCCTCGAGGTCCTCGAAGAAGCGATCCCAGCGCATCCCGCGACAGTAGGGCAGGCGTCACGGGTCGATCCGGAGTTATCCACAGCCTCTCGTCCGGACTCCCCTTTCCGGCCCGGTGTGTGTTCTACTGTCCGCAAGACATCCCCCCTGTCGAGATAGGCACCCATGGCAACGCCGCCCGCGGGCACTGCCCGCGCCTTCCGTTCGCCCGGCAGGGACTACGAGCTCACCGAGTTCTTCGCGCCGCAGCGCACTCCCGCGACCGAACTCCCCGAGCCCGAGCCGTTCCTGCGCAACCTCACGCGCGGTGTGCTCGAGGTGCTGGCGGGAGTCCGCGAGGTCGACCAGCTCGCCCGCTGGCTCACCGAGGACCCGTACCGAAAACTCGTCACCCGCGCGAATCTGGCCGCGCGGGCGCGCAGCGCGCGAGGCGTCGCAGCCCGCCGACCCGTGCACACGATCCTCTCCGTGCACCAGTCCGCGCCCGCGGACGGGGTCGTCGAGTCCGTCGTCATCGTGCAGGGCCCGGCGCGCACGCGCGCGGTGGCGCTGCGCGTGGAGGGCGTGGACGGGCGCTGGCGCGCGACATCCCTCGCCCTGCTCTGACGCCGGATCAGCCGTCCGCGTCGATCAGCTCGAGGAGCGCCTTGCACGCGTCGCGGATGTCGCCGTGGTCGAACTGGCCGGCACGGCTCTCGGCGGCGATCACGCCCGAGCGGTGCACGCGGCGGAAGTCGCCGATGGGGAAGGACCACGCCTGCTTCGTCTCACGGTTCTCCGACTTGTCCACGCCGAGGTGCCAGTGGGCGTACTCCGTCCAGCCCTCGCTCTCGATGAAGCCGTTCTCCTCGTCAGCCGTGGGCTGGGCCTCCGACCAGTCGTCCCTCTCGTCGCGCACGACCTTGCCATCGCGCACGAGGGCGCGTGCCTGACGCAGGGCCGGTTCGTTCAGTTCGATAGCCATGCCGAGACGCTAGCCCCGGCCGCGCACCGCGCGCGATGGGGTTGACGGATGCCGCGGCGCGGCCCCCGCCGCGGCCCCGTGGCCGTCACTGCCGGTACGACGACAGGAAGTTCCCCAGGCGCTCGATCGCCTCGGTGAGCACGCGGGCCTCGGGGAGCGTGACGATGCGGAGATGGTCCGGCGTGGGCCAGTTGAATCCGGTCCCCTGCACGAGCAGCACGTGCTCGGCGACGAGGAAGTCGTACACGAGCCGGGCGTCGTCGCGGATCTCGTGGACCTCGGGGTCGAGCCGCGGGAAGGCGTAGAGCGCGCCCTGGGGCCGCACGCAGGTCACGCCGGGAATCGCCTCGAGACCTTCCCACGCCGCGTCGCGCTGCTCGTGCAGCCGGCCGGCGGGGCCGATGAGCGCATCGATCGACTGCACGCCCGAGAGCGCTGCCTGCACCGCGTGCTGCGCCGGGACGTTGGGGCACAGCCGCGTCGAGGCGAGGAGCGTGATCCCCTCGAGGAAGCCGGAGGCGTGGGCTTTCGGTCCGGTGATGACCAGCCAGCCCGAGCGGTACCCGGCGACGCGATACGTCTTCGAGAGCCCGTTGAAGGTGAGCACGAGCAGGTCGGGGGCGACCGTCGCCATGGGGATGTGGACGGCGTCGTCGAACAGGATGCGATCGTAGATCTCGTCGGAGAGCACCAGGAGGGAGTTCTCCCGGGCGATCTCGGCGATGCCCTCGAGGACCTCGCGCGAGTACACCGCACCCGTGGGGTTGTTCGGGTTGATGACGACGATCGCCTTCGTGCGAGGCGTGACCTTCGCGCGGATGTCGTCCAGGTCGGGCTGCCAGCCGTTCGCCTCGTCGGCGAGGTAGTGCACCGGCGTGCCGCCGCCGAGACTCGTCATGGCCGTCCACAGCGGATAGTCGGGGGCGGGGATGAGCACCTCGTCGCCCTCGTCCAGCAGCGCCTGCATGACCATCGTGATCAGCTCGGACACGCCGTTGCCCAGGTAAACGTCTTCGGGCCCGAACGACGGGAACGCCGGATCCTCCTCGTAGCGGTAGACCACAGCGCGTCGCGCCGACATGATGCCGCGGCTGTCGCTGTAGCCGTGTGCGTGCGGCACCGCCTCGATCATGTCCCGCACGATCTGGAACGGCGCCTCGAAGCCGAACACCGCGGGGTTGCCGGTGTTGAGCTTCAGGATCGTGTGGCCCTCGTTCTCGAGCCGGTCCGCCTCGACCAGGGCCTGCCCGCGGATCTCGTAGAGAACGTGCTTGAGCTTGCTGGACTGGTCGAGCGGACGGAGGGGACTCATCGGCCCAGGATATCCGGGCGGCGGAGGGGCCAATCGACCTCGCGTGGCCCGAGAGAATCGCCCGGGCCGCGCGTCACTTCTTCTTCTGGTCGGCCGCGCGACGCTGGGCGCGGTTCAGTGGAGCCTGCTGCGGCGCGGCGGCCGGAGCATCCGTCCGCTGGCCGAAGGCACCGCGCTGCGGCTCGGCTGCCGGCTCGGCGGGCTGACCGGACGCCGCCGCGGCGGCGGCCGCCTGGCGGAGCTTGTTGGTCGCCGCCTGCTGCACCTGCCCGCGGTCGTTGCGGACCTCGACCTCACCGGCGTCGTTCGCCGCGGAGTACTCCAGGCGCTGACCCTCGACGGGCTGGGCACCCAGGCCCTTCGCCTCGACCTCGGTCTCGCCCTCGCCCTGACGGCGGACCTCGACCTCGAGGTTGTAGAGGTAGCCGACGGACTCCTCCTTGATCTGCCCCATCATCGACTGGAACATCTGGTAGCCCTCGCGCTGGTACTCGATGAGCGGGTCGCGCTGGGCCATCGCGCGCAGGCCGATGCCGTCCTTGAGGTAGTCCATCTCATAGAGGTGGTCGCGCCAGCGGCGGTCGAGCACCTGCAGCACGACGCGGCGCTCGAGCTCGCGCGTGGCCGGGGTGCCGAGCGTCTCCTCGCGCTTGCCGTAGGCGATGCGGGCGTCCGAGAGGATCTCGCGCTTGAGTCCCTCCGCGGTGATGCCGCCCTTGCGGCCGGCTCCTTCAGCGACGACCTCGTCGATCGTGACGCTCACGGGGTAGAGCGTCTTGAGCTCGGTCCACAGCGCGTCGAAGTCCCAGCTCTCGTTGTGGCCGGCGCCGGTGTGGTCGTCGATCACGGCGTTGATCGCGTCTTCGATGAAGTGCTGCACGCGGTCGGCGATGTCGTCGCCCTGCAGCATGTGGCGGCGGTCGGCGTAGATCGCCTCGCGCTGACGGTTGAGGACGTCGTCGTACTTGAGCACGTTCTTGCGGATCTCGGCGTTGCGCGCCTCGACCTGGCTCTGCGCCGACTTGATGGCACGGGTCACCATGCCCGACTCGATGGCGACGTCGTCGGGGAAGTTCGTGCGAGCGAGGATCGCCTCGGCGGCGCCCGACTGGAAGAGCCGCATGAGGTCGTCCGTCAGCGACAGGTAGAAGCGGCTCTCGCCGGGGTCGCCCTGGCGGCCCGAGCGACCCCGCAGCTGGTTGTCGATGCGGCGCGACTCGTGGCGCTCGGTGCCCAGGACGTACAGGCCGCCGGCCTCGACGACCTTCGTTGCCTCGCCCGCGACGCGCTCGCGCACCGACTCGTACACGGCGTCCCACTCGGCCTCGTACTCGTCGGGAGTCTCGACGGGGTCGAGTCCCTTCGCCTTCATCTCCTGGACGGCGAGGAACTCCGCGTTCCCGCCGAGCATGATGTCGGTTCCGCGGCCGGCCATGTTCGTGGCGACGGTGACGGCGCCCAGCCGGCCGGCGCGTGCGACGATCTCGGCCTCGCGCGCGTGGTTCTTGGCGTTGAGGACCTCGTGCTTGATGCCCTTCTTGGCGAGAAGGCGCGACAGGTACTCGCTCTTCTCGACGCTGACGGTGCCCACGAGCACGGGCTGGCCGTTCGCGTGCCGCTCGGCGATGTCCTCGACCACCTGCACGAACTTCGCCTGCTCGTTCTTGTAGACGAGGTCGGGCTGGTCCTTGCGGATCATCGGCTTGTTCGTGGGGATCGAGACGACGCCGAGCTGATACGTCGACATGAACTCGGCGGCTTCGGTCTCGGCCGTTCCCGTCATGCCGGCGAGCTTCTCGTAGAGACGGAAGTAGTTCTGGAGCGTGACCGTGGCGAGGGTCTGGTTCTCGGCCTTGACCGGCACGGCCTCCTTCGCCTCGATCGCCTGGTGGATGCCCTCGTTGTAGCGACGGCCGACGAGGATGCGGCCGGTGTGCTCGTCGACGATCATGACCTCGTCGTTCATCACGACGTAGTCCGTGTCGCGCTTGAACAGCGCGAGGGCCTTGATGGAGTTGTTGAGGAACGAGATCAGGGGCGTGTTCGCCGACTCGTAGAGGTTGTCGATGCCGAGGTAGTCCTCGACCTTCTCGATGCCGGGCTCGAGCACGCCGATCGTGCGCTTCTTCTCGTCGACCTCGTAGTCGACGCCGGCTTCGAGGGTCTTGGCGATCTTCGCGAACTCGACGAACCACCGGTTGGCTTCGCCCGAGGACGGGCCGGAGATGATCAGCGGGGTGCGCGCCTCGTCGATGAGGATCGAGTCGACCTCGTCGACGATGGCGTAGAAGTGACCGCGCTGGACCAGATCCTCCTTGCGCCACGCCATGTTGTCGCGCAGGTAGTCGAAGCCGAACTCGTTGTTGGTTCCGTACGTGATGTCGGCGTTGTACTGCTCGCGGCGGACCTCGGGGGTCTGGCCGGCGACGATGATGCCGGTGGTCATGCCCAGGGCACGATAGATGCGGCCCATGAGCTCGGCCTGGTAGGACGCGAGGAAGTCGTTCACGGTGACCACGTGCACGCCCTGGCCGGCGATGGCGTTGAGGTAGACCGGGAAGGCGCCGGTGAGCGTCTTGCCCTCACCGGTCTTCATCTCGGCGATGTTGCCGAGGTGAAGCGCCGCGCCGCCCATGATCTGCACGTCGTAGGCGCGCTGGCCGAGCGTGCGCTTGGCCGCCTCGCGGACCGCGGCGAACGCCTCCGGCATCAGCTGGTCCAGGGTCGCGCCGGCCTCGAAGCGCGCGCGCAGCTCGGCGGTCTCGCCCCGGAGCTCCTCGTCGGTGAGGTGGGCGTAGTCCTCTTCGAGGGCGTTGACGGCCTTCACGACCTGCTGGAGCCGCCGGAGGATGCGACCCTCGCCGGCGCGAAGCAGTTTCTCGAGGGGGTTGGCCACGGAGTGTCTCCATCTGTCGGGTGTGGCGCGTCGGCGCCGCTGCCGCCGGGGGCACTCGGCCCCAGGCATACCTGCCTATGTTATCCACCCGTGACCTTGGTGTGCGCTGGGTGTGGGCGGCCGCCCGCTCCTTGACGGACACGCCGGGTCGAGGCATCCGCTCGCCCTGTTTCCCGGTATGCATATACTCGGAATGTACATACCGGGTATGCACCGGAGACGACGGGAGATCCATGTCCGTTCGGCAGAGCCTGCTGGCCATCCTCGATCAGGGCCCGTGCTACGGGTATCAACTGCGTGCGGAGTTCGACCGTCGCACCGGTTCGACCTGGACGCTCAACGTCGGCCAGATCTACAACACGCTGGACCGCCTGGAGCGCGACGGGCTCGTCGCGAAGGGCGACGTCGACGAGCACGGGCACGTCTACTGGGAGATCACGGATGCCGGAGCCGCCGAGGTGCGGCGGTGGCTCGCCTCCCCGGTCGAGCGCTCGCAGGGGACGCGCGATGAACTGGCGATCAAGCTCGCCGTCGCCGCCACCCTCCCCGGCGTCGATGTGACCGAGATCATCCAGACGCAGCGCCGCGCCTCGCTCGGCCAGCTGCAGTCGCTCAATCGGGCGAAGTACGCCGGCTCCAACCCCGACGGCCCCGAGGAGCTCGCCTGGTCGCTGGTCGTCGACTCGATGATCTTCGCCGCGGAGGCGGAGGTGCGCTGGCTCGACCACACCGAGCAGCGCCTGGCGCAGCATCCCGATCACGCACTCGCGCTCGCGCTGTCGACCGAGAAGCCCAAGCGCGGGCGCCCGGCGAGAGCGGAGACAGCTGCCGAGGAGGCGGCCCGGTGAGCGGCGCGGTGGTGCGCCTCATCGGCGTCACGCAGCAGTACGGCACCGGTCCGACCGCCGTCTCGGCCCTCTCCGGCGTCGACCTCGAGGTCGGCGGGGGCGAGCTCGTCGCCGTCATGGGCGCCTCCGGATCGGGCAAGTCGACACTCCTGTCGATCGCCGGAGGCCTCGCGACGCCGACCACCGGCGAGGTCGTGATCGAGGGCCAGCACCTCAGCACGCAGTCGCCCAACCAGCTAGCCGCGCTCCGGCGGCGCTCCCTGGGCTTCGTGTTCCAGGACTTCAACCTCATCCCGACGCTGACCGCGATCGAGAACGTGATCCTCCCCCTCGAACTCGACGGGTTCTCGCGTCGCGTGGCCCGCCGCGCGGGACGGGACGCCCTGCAGTCCGTCGGCCTCGACGACAAGCTCGACGCCTACCCCGACGACCTCTCGGGGGGCCAGCAGCAGCGCGTGGCGATCGCCCGTGCTGTGGTGGGCGGGCGCCGGCTCATCCTCGCCGACGAGCCCACCGGCGCGCTGGACTCCGTCACGGGCGAACTGGTGCTGCGCGTGCTGCGCAGCCGGGTGGATGCCGGAGCCGCAGCGATCCTCGTGACGCACGAGGCTCGGCACGCCGCGTGGGCTGATCGCATCGTCTTCCTGCGCGACGGCCGCATCGTCGACGAGTCGCGCCGCCCGGCGGCGGACGCCCTGCTGGCGGACGCACGGTGAGCCCCCGTTCGCAGGCGGATGCCCAGGCATCCGCTCCCCCGTCGGCGACGGACGCCGCAGGTCGTCGCCGCACTGGCTGGCGGCGGCTGCGCACCGACGCACGCCTTGCGCGCCGTCAGGTGTGGCGCAACAAGGGTTCCAGCGCTCTGGTCATGCTGCTCGTGCTGCTGCCCGTGACGGGCCTCGCCGGGGGCGCGATCTTCTGGCAGAGCCACATCCCGACCCCGGAGCAGGCTGCCACACTCGAGCTGGGGCGCAATGAGGCGTGGATCCAGATCGTCGGCGGCGAGGACCCGACGCGCTGGCAGGCGGTCGACGTGCCGTGGGAGCACGGCGTGCAGACCGATGAGGCCGGGCGAGCGGTGAACCCCGAGGGGCCACGGCCGCGCGACCCTTCGGGGCACGTGCCCGCGGAGACCACGGTTCACGAACTCGTGGAGTGGGCAACGCTCTACGTGGCGACGGCGACCGGCGTGGGCAATGTCACCGTGATGGCGGGCGACGTGTGGCATGAGGCGTTCGAGGGACGGTATGTCCGGATCGCCGGCGCACCGCCCGCAGGCCCGGACGAGGCGATGGTGTCGCCCGGCCTGCTGGCGCGGATGGGTGCGTCGATCGGCGACGAGGTGACGCTGGTCGATGCGGACCGCTCGTTCGTCGTCACGGGCACCATCCGCCGAGCCGATGAGGCACCCGAGGGCGAGGAGCTCTTCCTGCCGGCGAGCGCCGCCGAGCTCGTGAGCGGGCAGCCTCGGTGGTTCGTCGAGGACTGGCAGCCCGATCTCGCCGAGCTCACCGAGCTCAACCAGGCCGGGTTCGTCGCCTACGCGCGTGACCTCGCCGTCGATCCGCCTCCGGGCGCACGCGTGAGCTCCTGGATGAACGGCACGGCGCAGGACACCTCGATGATCACGACGGGGCTGATGCTCGCCGTCTTCAGCGGGTACCTCGTCGTGCTGCTGGCCGGTGCGGCATTCGCGGTGTCCGCTCGCCGACAGCAGCAATCGCTGGCTGTCGCCGCCAGTGTGGGCGCCGCTCGCTCCGACGTCTTCCGCGTCGTCGTCATGCAGGGCACGGTGCTGGGAGCGACCGCGGGCGCGATCGGCATCGCCCTCGGGGCCGCACTGGCGTGGGGCGCCCTCCGGATCACGGACACCGGAGCGGTCAACTCATTCTGGGGGAACTGGGGCTACCACGTCCCCTGGCTCCTCCTCGCGGGCATCGCGCTGTTCGCCGTGGTGATCGGCAGCCTCGCAGCGGCCGCCCCCGCGCGTGCCGCGACGCGGGGCGACGTGCTGGGCGCGCTGCGCGGCGCGCGGCGTCCCGCCGTCCTTCGCCGCAAGCGACCGTGGTGGGGGCTCGGCTTGATGATCACCGGCCTCGCGGCGACGGCGGCCGGCGTCCTGGCGCTCTTCATCCTGGACGGGGACGAGGCGCTCGACCCGACGGTGCCCCTCCGCGCGATCGCACTGAGCGGGGCGACGCTCGGGCCGATCGTCTTCCAGATCGGTTTCCTCTTCGCGGGGCACTGGGTGCTCGTGCTGGTGAGCCGTCCGCTGGGCCGCCTCGGGCTCGGACCGCGGCTCGCGAGCCGCGACTCCGCCGCCAATCCATCCCGCGTCGTCCCGGCATTCGCGGCCATCGCGGCGTGCGTCTTCATCGCGTCGTACGCGATCTCCATCACCGCGATGAACTCCGCGCAGGGCGAGCGGACGCACTGGTACAACGGGCCCGTCGGCAGCGTCAGCGCGGGCGTCTTCGAGACGGGCGAGCCCACCGGCGACCTGCTGGCGGAGGCCGAGGCCATACTCGCGCCGACCGATCCGCGTGACACGGCCGTCGTGCTCGCGCCCAGCTCGACCGCGTTCGACCTCCAGACCGGCCTCCCCGACGACCCGGAACATCCGGTATGGGCGGTCGCCGGTCAGCCTCGGGAGCAGTGCACCCCGTGCGGCGACGCCTCCGCGGCGATGAACGGCCAGCTGTCGATCGTCGAGCCGGACGACGTCGCCCTGCTGCTCGACCATCCCGTCGACGGCGCCACGCTCGCGGCCTACCGCGACGGCGCGGCGATCACGATCACGAACGAGTACGTCTCCCCCGAGGACGAGATCGTGATCACCCGCTGGACCGAGCAGTCGCGTACCGACTTCTCCAACGCGCTGACGGCCGTCGACTGGAACGCCGACGAGAGCGAGAGGTACGCCCACGTTCCTGATCCCGACGAGCAGCTGGCTATCCCTGCGCGCTATCTCGACATCGGCGCCGGTTCCATCTTCCAGGTGATGATCTCCCCCGAGACGGCCGCGTCGCTGGGGATCGATGCGGTCCCGTCCACGCTCCTGGCGACCTACGACGAGCCCCTGTCGCAGTCGGTGCTCGACCGGCTCGAGGCCGAGGCACAGTCGGTGAGGTTCCCCGACGGTGCGTACCTGTGGTTCGCCACCGAGCGCGGACCCGACCCGGTCGCACCGTGGCTGTGGCTCATCGTCGGCGTCGCGGCGGTACTGGTCGTGGGGGCGAGCGCCGTGGTGCTCGGCCTCGCGCGATTCGAGCGGCGCCCCGACGACGCCACCCTCACGGCGATCGGCGGATCGCGCGGCCTGCGACGCCGCGTGAACGCCTGGCAGGCCGCGATCATCGTCGGAATCGGCGCGGTGGTGGGCACGCTCTCCGGACTGATTCCGGTGTGGGCGTCCGCGCAGTCGTCGGCCGACTATCTGCACCTCGCCGACCTGCCATGGCCCTGGCTCGGCATCCTCGCCCTGGCGCTCCCCCTCGCAATCACCCTTGTGGCGTGGCTCGTTCCGCCGCGGCATCCCGACCTCACGCGTCGGACGGCGATCGCGTGATGCGAGACGAAACCAGCCCTGCCGGACACCTACAGATGAACCGTCGGAGAGGACGACCCATGAGCAACGCAGCGCCTTCCATCGATCCCGCCGCCATCCACCTGCCGCCGACCGAGCCGATCGACATCACCGAACTCGTCACGCAGGCTGCCCGCCCCAGGTAGAGGCGACAGGATGCCGCGGGCCGAGGCATCCTGTCGTCTCCCAGGCGGCACGCACTAACCTGAAGCGTGACCGAAACCGACACCACGATCGCGGACGAGGCTCCCGTCGAGCCCGCCGAGATGACGTTCTCCGATCTCGGACTGGGCGATGCGGTACTCAAGGCCCTGCGTGATGTCGGGTACGAGACGCCGTCGGCGATCCAGGCCGCGACCATCCCCACCCTGCTGGGCGGGCGCGACGTCGTGGGCCTCGCGCAGACCGGAACGGGCAAGACCGCGGCCTTCGCGCTGCCGATCATCGACCGCCTCGACCTGTCGCAGAAGAACCCGCAGGCCCTCGTGCTGGCGCCGACCCGCGAGCTGGCGCTGCAGGTGTGCGAGGCGTTCGAGAAGTACGCGGCGCACCTCAAGGGCGTGCACGTGCTCCCCGTCTACGGCGGTCAGGGCTACGGCGTGCAGCTGTCCGCCCTGCGCCGCGGCGTGCACATCATCGTCGGCACCCCCGGCCGCATCATGGACCACCTCGACAAGGGCACGCTCGACCTGTCGGAGCTGAAGTACCTCGTGCTCGACGAGGCCGACGAGATGCTGAAGATGGGCTTCGCCGAAGACGTCGAGACCATCCTCGCCGAGACCCCCGACACCAAGCAGGTGGCGCTGTTCTCGGCGACGATGCCGGCGATGATCCGCCGCATGTCGCAGCAGTACCTGCACGACCCCGAAGAGATCACGGTCAAGGGCAAGACGACGACGTCGGCCAACATCGCCCAGCGCTACCTCATCGTGTCGTTCTCGCAGAAGATGGACGCCCTGACCCGCATCCTCGAGGTCGAGAACTTCGACGGCATGATCGTCTTCGGCCGCACCAAGAGCGTGACGGAGGAGATCGCCGAGAAGCTCCGCGCCCGCGGCTACTCCGCCGCAGCGATCAACGGAGACGTCGCGCAGGTGCAGCGAGAGCGCACCGTCAACCAGCTCAAGTCGGGCAAGCTCGACATCCTGGTGGCGACGGACGTCGCAGCCCGAGGCCTCGACGTCGAGCGCATCTCGCACGTCGTGAACTTCGACATCCCCACCGACACCGAGTCGTACGTGCACCGCATCGGCCGCACCGGCCGCGCCGGCCGCTCGGGCGATGCGATCAGCTTCGTCACGCCCCGCGAGCGCGGCCTCGTCCGTGCGATCGAGCGGGCGACTCGTCAGGAGCTGACCGAGATGCAGCTGCCGAGTGTCGACGAGGTCAATGTCACCCGCCTCTCGCGCTTCGACGACCGCATCACCGCCGCCCTCGCGGAGTCCGAGCGCATCGACCGCTTCCGCGACATCGTCGCCCACTACGTGCGCAATCACGACGTGCCCGAGGTCGACGTCGCCGCCGCGCTGGCGGTCGTCGCGCAGGGCGAATCGCCGCTGCTCCTCGAGCCCGACCCCGAGCCGTCGAGCCGCCCGTTCCGCGACCGCGACGACCGCGGCAGCCGTTTCGACCGTGACGACCGGGACGGCCGCGGCGGAGACGATCGCCCGCCGCGCCGTGACCGCGCACCCCGTGAGGGCATGGCGACGTACCGCATCGCCGTCGGCAAGCGTCACCGCGTCGAGCCCCGCCAGATCGTCGGCGCACTCGCCAACGAGGGGGGCCTCCGCCGCGACGACTTCGGGGCGATCCAGATCCGGCCCGACTTCTCGCTCGTCGAGCTGCCCGCGGACCTCCCCCGCGGCACCCTCGAGAAGCTCTCGGACACGCGCATCTCCGGACGCCTCATCGAACTGCGACTCGACACCGGCGGCCCGGGCCGGCGCCGCGACGACCGCGACGTCGACCGTTCGGCCCGCAAGCCCCGTTACTCCCAGCGCGACCGCTGAGCAGGCATCGCGTGAGATGAGGAGACCGCGCGAAGCGAGGACCGTTCTCCCTGATCCGTACTCTTCTCGCGAGATCTCCTCTCTTTGGTGGGCGCCGACGGCGCCCGGCGCCGCCCGGCGCATAACTCCTGCACTTTCGCCGGCTACGGCCGGTTTTGACGCTCGGCCGCGGCAAAGCGTCCCGAAATGCAGGAGTTATGCGCCCGGTCGGGCGGCGCCGGAGGTTCGAGTGAGCGGGATGCCGCGGCATCCGTGTCTCCCCCGCCTGCGGTCCGCTGCCCCCGGCGGCCCCCGGCGGCCCCGGCGGCGCCCGGCGCCTAAAAACAGCACAATAGCCCCCAACCGCCCGGTTTTTCGCGAGGCCGCGGCAAAGCGTCCCGAAGTGCAGGAGTTATGCGCCCGGTGGGTCGGTGGGTGGGTCGGGAGGCGCCGGGCGCCCGGTCGGGCGGAGACGCCGGAGGCCCGAGTGAGTGGGATGCCGAGGCATCCGTCTCCCGCGCTCCACAGCCGCCCGCCCCGTCAGCCGCCTCCCGGGCACCGCCCGTAGGATCGATGCATGGCCGGATTCTGGGGCAAGCGCAAACGCGAAGAGGAAGAGCTCGCAGCACAGGACGCCGACCTCGCCCGGCGGGCGCGGACGGCCCTCGTCGAGGCGGACGAGCGCATCCGCGTCACGACGGACGAACTGGCGTTCGCCGAGGCCGAGCTCGGCGCCGAGCCGACCAAGGACCTGCGCGACGCGCTCGACGCCGTGCGGACCCACCTCGCCGAAGCGTTCCACCTGCACCAGCTGAACCACGACGAGATCCCCGACACCCCCGAAGAGCTGCGAACGCGGAACGCGCGCATCGTGCAGCTCTGCGAGTGGGCCCAGGACCTTCTCGACGACCGCACCGAGGCCCTCGCCGCACCCATCGAGCGCGCGCGCCGGGCGCCCGAGATCATCGCGAAGGTGCGGGAGGATGCCGCACGCCTGCGTGCGCGGATCCCGCAGGCCCGTGAGACGGTCCAGCGCTTGGCCAGCCGCTACTCGGCCGAGGCCCTCGCGCAGGTCGACGCGAATCCGTCCGAGGCGGAGCAGCTGCTCGGGTTCGCCGAGCACAGCGCGGGCATCGCCGAACGCCGCCGCGAGGCCGGCCAGCGCGAGCAGGCTAACCTCGCGCTCGAGGCGTGCGCCGAGGCCGCGCGCCGCGCCGCCACCCTCATCGACGCCGTCGAGACGTTCGAGGTCGAGGCCCTTCGCGCCGAATCGACGCTGTCGGCCATCGTCGAGGATTCGCGCGAGGACATCGCCGTCGCGCTCAGGGAGCCCCACACCCCGGCGGTCAGCGCCGCGATCTCCGACCTGCAGGCCGCGCTCGCGTCGCTGCCCGCGGCGGGCGTCAACACCGACCCGTTCACGCTGCTCACGCGCCTGCGCACCGCCA
>NZ_JAYRDE010000057.1:0-19185 GCF_041909575.1 Microbacterium sp.
CATCCCGGGGACCCCCGGCTTGAGCGAGCAGATGCCGCGCACCCACACGTCGACCTTCACCCCGGCCTGGCTCGCGCGGTACAGGGCGTCGATGACGTGCTCGTCGACCATCGAGTTGACCTTGATGCGCACGCTCGCGGGCTTGCCGGCGATCGCGTTGCGGCGCTCCTTGTCGATGAGGCGCAGCAGGCCCTTGCGCAGGTGGAGCGGAGCGACAAGGAGTCGCTTGAACTTCTTCTCGATCGCGTAGCCGCTGAGCTCGTTGAACAGGCGCGTGAGGTCGCGTCCGACCTGGTCGTCCGCCGTGAACAGGCCGAAGTCCTCGTAGATGCGGCTCGTCTTGGGGTTGTAGTTGCCCGTGCCGACGTGGCTGTAGCTGCGCAGCACGCCGCCCTCCTCGCGGATGACGAGCGCGAGCTTGCAGTGCGTCTTGAGCCCGACGAGGCCGTACACCACGTGCACGCCCGCCTTCTCGAGCTTCCGGGCCCACAGGATGTTGTTCGCCTCGTCGAAGCGCGCCTTGATCTCGACGAGCGCGAGCACCTGCTTCCCGGCTTCGGCGGCGTCGATCAGCGCCTCGACGATGGGACTGTCGCCCGACGTGCGGTAGAGCGTCTGCTTGATGGCGAGCACGTGCGGGTCCTTCGCCGCCTGCTCCAGAAAGGCCTGCACGCTGGTCGCGAACGACTCGTACGGGTGGTGCACGAGCACGTCGCCCTTGCGGATCGACGCGAAGATGTCGGGGCGCTCGTTGTTGTCGCCGGGCTGGAAGGCCATGGCGGTCGTCGGCACGTGCGGCTTGAACTTCAGGTCGGGCCGGTCGATGCGCAGGTCGAACAGGCCGCGCAGGTCGAGCGGCCCGGGCAGGCGGTAGACCTCCTGCTCGGTGATGTCGAGCTCCCGGATGAGCAGATCCAGGGTGAGCTCGTCCATGTCGTCGGTGATCTCGAGGCGGATCGGCGGGCCGAAGCGCCGCCGCAGCAGCTCGGCCTCGAGGGCCTGGATGAGGTTCTCGGACTCGTCCTCCTCGATCGCGACGTCCTCGTTGCGCGTCAGGCGGAAGGCGTGGTGGTCGAGCACCTCCATGCCGGGGAAGAGGTCGTCGAGGTGGCTCGAGATGAGGTCTTCGAGCGGCAGGTAGCGCAGCACCCCGCCGGACGAGGGCACCTCGACGAACCGGGGGAGCATCGGCGGCACCTTCAGACGCGCGAATTCCTGGCGCCCGGTCCGGGCGTTGCGGATGCGGATCGCGAGGTTGAGCGAGAGTCCCGAGATGTAGGGGAAGGGGTGCGCCGGGTCGACGGCCAGCGGCATCAGGACCGGGAAGACCTGGGCCTGGAAGTACTCGTACAGCGCGGCGCGGTCCTGCTGGTCGAGGGAGTCGTAGGAGACGACCTCGACGCCCACGGCAGCCAGCTCGGGCTTGACCAGCCGCGTCCACGCGTCCGCGTGACGCAGCTGCAGGCGGTGGGCCTCGGTCGAGATGTCGCCCAGTACCTCGGCGGGGGCTCGCCCGACGTTGGTCGGAATGGCCAGCCCGGTGACGATCCGGCGCTTGAGGCCGGCCACGCGCACCATGAAGAACTCGTCGAGGTTGCTCGCGAAGATCGCGAGATAGTTCGCGCGCTCGAGCAGCGGGATGCTGGGATCCTCGGCGAGCTCGAGCACGCGCTGGTTGAAGGCGAGCCAGCTCAGTTCACGGTCGAGATAGCGGTGGTCGGGCAGCTGGGCGTCCACTTCCTCGTCCAGGTCGAAGTCGTCGTCGTCCGCGTCGCCGAGGCCGGCGTCGAGCACCTCGTGGTCGATCATCCCCTCATCATTGCAGGCAGAGGTGACGAGCGTGTGAACGGGCTTTCCCGCGGGTCAGGCCCCGGTGCGCTCGCGGGGCGCGGGGATCTGGTCGTCTTCGTACACGTTGAAGCGGTAGCCGACGTTGCGCACCGTCCCGATGAGCTGCTCGAGATCGCCGAGCTTCGCCCGCAGGCGCCTCACGTGGACGTCGACGGTGCGGGTGCCGCCGAAGTAGTCGTAGCCCCACACCTCGCTCAGCAGCTGCTCGCGCGTGAAGACCCGTGACGGATGCGTCGCGAAGAAGTGGAGGAGCTGGAACTCCTTGTAGGTGAGGTCGAGCGGCTTGCCGTGCACCTTGGCCGAGTACGACGACTCGTCGATCGTGATGCCGGAGGTCTGGATGCGCGTCGAGACCTGCTCCTTGCTCATCCGGCCGATGGCGAGCCGCACGCGCGCATCGACCTCGGCGGGACCGGCGGTGACCAGGATGACGTCGTCGACGCCCCAGTCCGTCGAGACGGCGGTCAGGCCGCCCTCGGTGACGACGAGCAGCAGCGGGGCGTCGAGGCCCGTGGTGTTCAGGATCTTGCAGAGCGACTTCGCGCCCACGAGGTCGATGCGGGCATCGACGAAGATGACGTCGGCGCTCGGCGCGTTCACCAGCTGCGCGGGCTCCGCGGGGATCTGGCGCACCCGGTGGCTGAGCAGCTCGAGGGAGGGCAGGACGGGACCGGCTCCGTGCGCGGAGCTCAGAACCAGGAGCTGTGCCAAAGCGTCGCCTTCCCGGCGCGCGGGACGCGCCGTTGCCCCCCAGTGTAGGGCGTGGCGGGGGGTCGCCTCTGCGCCGCGACCTCGCGAGACGCGCAGCGCCGGGGTGCATCACGCGCCGCGGTGAGTGAGAATGGGGCCGTGGCCGTGCCTGAACTCGCTCCTCGCCGTACCTTCGGCGGCATCATCGCCGTGTGGGTGGCGGCTGCCGTGATCTCCGTGCTGGTGGGGCTGTTCGCGGGGGACGACTGGCGTGCCCAGTGGCTCGCCGTCGGGATGGGCGGATGCCTCATCCTCTCGTTCGCCGTCCAGCTGTGGGGCGGTCGCTCGCAGGGCTTCACCGAGCGCGTGGCCGCCAGCGCCCTCGGCGCCCTCGTGGTGATGGGCGTCATCAGCCTCGGATTCGGCCTGGCGGCCATCGTCCCCGGCTGAGCACGCCGACTAGACTGGACCGCATGGATCTCTTCGCGCTCGAGCTCTTCTTCGTGGGTCTCCTCGGTCTGGCGTCGCTCGCGATCGCCTTCGTCTCGGTCGTCGTGCTGAAGAACCTGTATCGCGGCCAGCGCTGATCGGCCGCGCCGTGTTCGACCTGCCGACCGACCTCCCCGCCGACCTCGCGCCCCTCTCGTGGCTCGTCGGCGTGTGGGAGGGCACCGGCGTCATCGACTACGCCGACCACGCCTACGCCGGCGAGTTCACGCATCGCGTGAGCTTCAGCCATGACGGCGGGGACTACCTGAACTACTCGGCGAGCGCGTGGCTGCACGGCGAGGGCGACGTGCGCACGCCGCTCGTCGCCGAGATGGGCTACTGGCGCCTGTCGCGACCGGCCACCGACGCGGACGCCGGCCCCGGCCTGCTCCCACCCCTCGCACCGGCGCCGGCGCGCACCGTCGACGACGTCGAGCTGCTGCGCAATGCGGAGAGCGGCTTCGACATCGAGGTGGTCCTCGTCCACGCCGACGGCGTGAGCGAGCTGTACCTCGGACAGATCCGCGGGCCGCGCATCGACATCGCCACCGATGCGGTCGTCCGCCCCGCCGGCGCGAAGTCCTACGCCGCTGCGACGCGCATGTACGGACTCGTCGACGGCCACCTCCTGTGGGCGTGGGACATGGCCGCGCTCGGCGAGGAGCTCGCCGCGCACGCATCGGCCCGTCTCGCGCGGGCGGAGTGATGGACACCCCGTTCTCCGGACTCCCCGGCGCCGTCGTGGACGAGGCCGGGCTGCAGCACCTCGGCAGCCCGCTCGCCGAGCAGCGCGCGCTCGCGGCGGGCCGTGCCGTGGTGCCGCTGGGCGATCGCGTGGTGCTGGCCGTCCCCGGCGAGGACCGCCTGTCGTGGCTCGATTCGCTCACGTCGCAGGCGCTCGCCGCCCTCGCGCCCGGGGTCAGCACCGAACTGCTGGTGCTCGACCCTCAGGGACGCATCGAGCACGCGGCATCCGTCGTCGACGACGGCGAGACCGCCTGGCTGATCGTCGACAGGTCGGATGCCGAGGGGCTGCTGACCTGGCTGCGCAAGATGCGGTTCCGGCTCCGTGTCGATCCTCGTGACGCGAGCGAGGACTACGCCGTCGTCGGCGGGTCGGCGGCGGCTCTGGCCGCGGTGACCCCGGCCGCCCCCGCGGGCGTGCCGCTCGTGTGGACCGATCCGTGGCCGGATGTCGCTCCGGGCGGGCACGCGTACGCCGCTATCGACCCCCACCCCGGTGCCGAGCGCGATTGGGCCGAGGCGATCGTCACGCGCGACGAGGAGCGGCGTCTGGCGGATGCCGCCTCCCGCGGCGACCTCGTCGTGGCAGGCCTCGTTGCCGCCGACGCCCTGCGCGTCGCGGCCTGGCGCCCGCGCCGGTCCCTCGACGTCGACGAGCGCGCCCTGCCGCACGAACTGGACTGGCTGCGCACGGCGGTGCACTTGACCAAGGGGTGCTATCGCGGCCAGGAGACGGTGGCGAAGGTCCACAACCTCGGCCACCCGCCCCGTCGCCTCGTGGCGCTGCAGCTCGACGGCAGCTCGAGCGTCCTCCCCGCGCGGGGAGCGGCCGTCCGCGTCGGCGACGACGTGGTCGGGGCGGTGACGTCGGCCGCGCTCCACTTCGAGGAGGGGCCGATCGCGCTCGCCGTGGTGCGACGCTCGACCCCGGTCGACGCCACGCTGCTGGTCGACACCGACGACGGGCCGATCTCCGCGGCGCAGGAGGTGGTCGTCCCTCCCGACGCCGGTGCGACGGCCAACGTGCCCAGGCTGACGCGGCTCTCGCGCCGCGCGTCGGCGACATGATGCGGGGGAGCGGAGCCGCGGGGTGAGCGGCCCGGCCGCGACGAGCGCGGTGCCCACAGGGTGGCGTGCGCGGTTCGATCCGCGGCCCGCACTGGTGCGCGTCGCCGAGTCGGGGATCCCGATCGTGCAGATCGTCGTGGCCGCGACCGGCGCCTACGTCTTCGCCCACATCGTGCTGGGGCATCCGGCGCCGCTGCTCGCCGCGACCGTGACGGTGTCGAGCCTGGGACTCGTGCGCGACGCGCGCCCGCGCCGCGTGCTCGAGACGGTGCTGGGGATGCTCCTGGGCATCCTCGTCGCGGAGCTGCTCCTGCTGGTCGCCGGCACGGGGTGGTGGCAGCTGGGGCTGACGCTGGCGCTCACGCTCGTCGTCGCCCGGTTCCTCTCGCCGCAGGCGAGCTTCGCGATCGCCGCGGCCATCCAGTCGCTCATCGTGATGGTGATCCCGGCGACCGCGCCGTTCCTCCGGCTCGTGGACGGCATCGTCGGCGGAGTGGCCGCGCTGCTCGTCACCGCGCTCATCCCGCGCAATCCGCTCCGCGCGGCCCTGCGCGACGGCCGGGCGGTCTTCGCCGCGATGGAGAACGCGTCAGCGGCCATCACCCAGGGGCTGCGCCGCGGGGACCGGATGCGCGCCGAGCGCGGCCTCGAGAAGTCCCGTGCGCTGCAGCCGCTCCTCGACTCGTGGCGCTCGTCGCTGGAGTCGGGGCGGGCGATCGCCCGCATCTCGCCCTTCCTGCGTCGCGGGCGCGACGAGCTCGTGCGGCAGGAGCGCATCCGCGAGTCGGTCGACCTCGCCACACGCAATCTGCGCGTCGTGGCACGCCGTGCGGTCTACCTGTGCGACGACGGGATGCCGCGGCCCGTCTCCGCCGACGTCCTGGCCGACATCGTGCGCGGTGCCGGATTCGTGAGGGACTCGCTCGACGACCTGGGGTTCGAGCCGGCCGCCCGCGCGGCGCTCGTGGCCGTCGCGGCGCGCCTCGACCCGGCGACGCTGTTGCCCGGCGCGTCATTCGGCGAGCAGAACCTGATCGCGGCGATGCGCCCGCTGGTCGTCGACCTGCTCACGGCGACGGGCATGCCGCCCGACGAGGCCCGCGCGGCCGTGCCCCGCATCTGATCAGCGGGGCGCGACGGCCTCCCACGGCAGCGTGAGCTCGCCGAGCCGCCATCGGGATCGCTCGCGCAGCGGCCACCCCGCGCGCGCGAGCGCGTCCAGCGCGGCCCGCCAGCGCTCGACCGGGCCGAACGGCGACATCGCGGCGGCGCGCTCCCACTCCGCGTCCAGCGCGGCGAGCAGCTCGTGCACGCGCTCGCCCGGGACGTTGCGATGGATGAGGGCCTTGGGGAGCCGCTCCGCGGCGACGGACGGATTCTCCAGCCCGGCCAGCCGGAGCGACAGGGTGAACGATTGCGGCAGGGCCGCGGCATCCAGGGCCACCCACGTCGCGATGCGGCCCAGCTCGTCGCACGTCCCCTCGACGAGGAGCCCGCCCGGCGCAAGGCGCGCCGCCATCGACGCCCAGGCGGCGGCGACCTCGTGCTCGTCGTACTGCCGCAGCACGTTGAACGCGCGGATGACGGCGGGGCGGCGCCCGCGGGGCACCGGCACCTCGAACCCGCCGAGCCCGAACGAGACGCGCGCATCCGGCGCGAACGAGGTCAGCCCCGCGCGCACTGCGGCCAGCTGCTCGTCGGCGCGGGCGACGCGCGCGGGGTCGATCTCGAGGCCGAGCACCTCGACCTCGGGCCGTTCCCGCGCCAGGCGCGCCTGGAGCTCGAGCGCCGTGACGCCGCTCGCGCCGTACCCCAGATCCACGACCAGCGGGTCCTCGGAGCGCCGCAGCGCGGGATGCCGCGCGATCCAGCGGTCGATGCGTCGGAGCCGGTTCGTCCCGGTGGTGCCGCGCGTGATGCGCCCGACCCGCCGTGCATGCGCGGCCGAGGAGCGAGCGGAGCCCATGTCCCCATGATGCCAGCCGTCATCGGCCGGGGCGGGCCGCCGTGCGCCGATATCATGGGGCGCATGACCGCGCCCTACACGCTGATCCTCCTCCGACACGGCCAGAGCGAGTGGAACAAGACCAACCAGTTCACGGGCTGGGTCGACGTCCGCCTCACCGACCAGGGCAAGGCCGAGGCCGCGCGCGGCGGCGAGCTGCTCGCCGAGTCCGGCATCCTCCCCGACGTCCTGCACACCTCCGTGCTCAGCCGCGCCATCCAGACCGCGGACATCGCGCTGGACAGCGCCGACCGCCTGTGGATCCCCGTCAAGCGCACGTGGCGCCTCAACGAGCGGCACTACGGCGCCCTGCAGGGCAAGGACAAGGCCCAGACGCTCGAGGAGTTCGGCAACGAGCAGTTCATGCTGTGGCGCCGTTCGTTCGACGTCCCGCCGCCGCCGCTCCCCGCCGACGACCCGTACAGCCAGGTGGGCGACCCCCGCTACGCCGACATCGACGGCGAGGTTCCCGACACCGAGTCGCTCAAGATCGTGATCGACCGCATGCTGCCCTACTGGCACAGCGACATCGTGCCCGACCTGAAGGCCGGAAAGACCGTGCTCGTGACAGCGCACGGCAACTCGCTGCGCGGCCTCGTGAAGCACCTCGACGGCATCAGCGACGCCGACATCGCCGAGCTCAACATCCCGACGGGGATCCCGCTGGTCTATCGCCTCGACGAGGACCTCCGGCCGCTCGGCCCCGGCGAGTACCTCGACCCCGAGGCGGCTGCCGCCGGTGCCGCGGCCGTCGCCGCGCAGGGCAAGAAGTAGCGTCCACCCACACGCAAGAGACCGGATGCTCCCCCAACTGGGGAGCATCCGGTCTCTTCCGTCCGAGGCAGCCTACGGCTGGATCTGGATGACGTCCAGGGTGTCGGTCGCGGGCGTCCAGTCGCCGGTCGAAAGGTAGGCGACCTTCTTGGCGACCGAGACGGCGTGGTCGGCGAAGCGCTCGTGGTAGCGGCTCGCGAGCGTCGCATCGACGGTGGCGGATGCCTCGCCCTGCCAGCTGTCGCTGAGCACCTTCTCGAACACGGAGACGTGCAGGTCGTCGATCTCGTCGTCGGCGTTGCGGATGCGCTCGGTGACGGCGAGGTCCTGGGTGCGCAGCAGCTCGGTGAGCTGGCGCGCCACCTCGACGTCGAGCTCGCCCATCTTGGTGAACGTGGACTTGAGGCCCTTGGGGATCGCGCGCTCGGGGAACCGCATGCGCGTCAGCTGGGCGATGTGCTCGGCGATGTCGCCCATGCGCTCGAGCGAGGCGCTCATGCGCAGGGCGCTGACTACGATGCGCAGGTCGCGGGCGACCGGCTGCTGGCGCGCGAGGATCTCGATCGCGAGCTCGTCCAGTGCGACGGCCTTCTCGTCGATGATGGCGTCGTCCTCGATGACCTCCTCGGCCAGCGAGACGTCGCTCGTGCTGAACGCGCGCGTCGCCTTGTCGATCGCCACCGTGACCAGCTCGGCGATCTCGACGAGACGGCTCTGCACGTCCTCGAGCGACTGATGGAAGACTTCGCGCATGAAGACGCACCTTTCCTGACTCGGGCAGCATCTGCCGCCACGATCCTCGGCGATTGTCGTCACCGAAGGTTAACGAACGGTGCCGCCGCGGTGAATAGTACCCGCGTGGCCTGCCGGACGGCCCTCGCGTGGCGATCGGCGATCCCGGTCGCCCTCTACGCTGTCACCATGGACACGACGCAGCTCGCGCTGCTCGCCCTCCTCGCCGGCGTCGTCATCGGGGGCTCCGTCTCCGCGGTCATCGTCACCTCGCTGCGAGCACGTGATCGTGCCCGGGCGGAGACCTCGCTGGCCATCCCCGACGGGGTGCGCGAGGTGCTGCACGGCATGGACGACGCCGCCGTCGTCGTCGACGCGTCGTACACGGTGCTCGCGGCCTCGGGCCCGGCTGCCCCGTTCCACTTCGTCGAGGGACGCTCCGTGCCCGCGGACGAGCTGCGCGGCATCGCCCGGGCAGCGCGCGACAGCGGCGCACCGGCCTCGGAGACCATCCGCCTGCGCCGCGGTGCTCCACCGGCCGAGCCGCGGCTCGTCGTGGTGCGTGCGACGCGCATCTCGCCGCGTCTCACGCTGCTCGTGCTGCGCGACATCACCGAGCACGAGCGCGTCGAGCAGATGCGCCGCGACTTCGTGGCGAACACGAGCCACGAGCTGAAGACCCCGGTCGGCGCGGTGAGCCTGCTGGCCGAGGCCATCGAGATGGCCGCGGACGACCCCCCGCAGGTGCGCATCTTCGCCGCGCGGCTCACCGCCGAGGCATCCCGTCTCGCACTGCTGACGTCGCGCATCATGAACCTCTCGCGCCTGCAGTCGTCCGAGGAGCTCACCGAGGACCGCGACGTCTCCGTCGACGAGGTCGTGGCATCCTCGGTCGACGCGCACGCGATCCAGGCGGACTCCGCCGGCGTCGAGGTGGTGCGCGGCGGCAAGCGCGGCCTGTACGTGCGCGGCGACGCCCAGGTGCTCAGCGAGGCGGTCGGCAACCTCATCGCCAACGCGATCGCCTACTCGCCGCGCGGCTCCAGCGTGGGGGTCGGCGTCAAGCTGGTCGACGGCGTCGTCGAGATCGCCGTGACCGACCGCGGCATCGGCATCGCGGAGGGCGAGCAGGACCGCGTGTTCGAGCGCTTCTACCGCGCGGACCCCGCCCGGGCGCGCCGCACCGGCGGCAGCGGCCTGGGTCTGTCCATCGTCAAGCACGCCGTGCAGCGCCACGGGGGCGAGGTGAAGCTGTGGTCCCGGCCCGGCCGGGGATCGACGTTCACCATCAGGCTTCCGGCGACGCCGGCGCCTCCGGACCAGCCTGCGACCCCGCGCGGCCGCAGGAAGAAGCGCGCCGCCGCTCCGGCATCCCGAACCCTTCCCACGAACGGAGAGCCCGCATGACCCGAGTCCTGATCGTCGAGGACGAGCCCGACCTCGCCGACCCGCTCGCCTACCTGCTGCGCCGCGAGGGCTACGAGGTCGAGATCGCCGAGGACGGCCCCGCGGCCCTCGTCGCCTTCCGCGAGCGCGGCGCCGACATCGTGCTGCTGGACCTCATGCTCCCGGGGATGCCCGGCACCGAGGTGTGCCGGCAGATCCGCACGACCTCGACGGTGCCGATCATCATGCTGACCGCGAAGGACTCCGAGGTCGACATCGTGGTCGGCCTCGAGCTCGGAGCCGACGACTACGTCACCAAGCCGTACTCGGCGCGGGAGCTGCTCGCGCGGATGCGCGCGGTGCTGCGCCGGTTCTCGCAGATCGACGCGGACCTCGACGACCGCGTGCTCGAAGGCGGCCGCGTCGTGCTCGACATCGACCGGCACACGGTCGCCGTCGAGGGCTCGGAGATCAGCATGCCCCTCAAGGAATTCGAGCTGCTCGAGGTGCTGATGCGCAACGCGGGGCGTGTGCTCACGCGCGGGCAGCTCATCGACCGCGTGTGGGGGAGCGACTACTTCGGCGACACCAAGACGCTCGACGTGCACATCAAGCGCATCCGCTCGCGCATCGAGCTGAACCCGGGGACCCCCGAGATGCTCGTCACCGTGCGCGGGCTCGGCTACCGGTTCGAAGGCTGACGCTCGCCGGGCAATGAGAGAACCCCGCCGGCCGCAGCAGCGGGGGCGGGGTTCTCGTCGTCGTTCAGGGGGTGGTGAGGTCGATCGCCGGCTCGGGCACGAGCGGAGAGAGGTAGGGCAGCTCGCCGTCGAGCACCGGCACCGAGATGAGCGCGCCGTCCTCGTCGCCCGACTGGAAGTAGCCGGGGATGTCCGATCCCGGAGGGGTGTCGAGTCCCTCGACGAGGATCGGGTCCTCGCCGTCGGCCCCGAGGCTGACGGTCGTGCGTGCGGGCACGCGCACGGTGAGGGGGATCGTCGACGATCCCTCGCCGAGCTCGATGCGCAGCGTGTGCGACGTGTCGGTGTCGTTGACGACCGCCGCCACGAAGTTGCCCGCCGCGCCGTCCTCGGTGGCCACGATGAAGGCATTGCGCACATCGAGCGGACCGGCGTCGTAGACGTTGACGCCCTCGGCCGCCGAGTACTGGATGGTGGTCGCCTGCGGCGAGATCATGCTGCATCCCGTCGTGCCGAGAACCAGAGCGGTGGCGACGGCGATCGACGCGAGGTGACGGGGTTTCACGGGTCCTCCCAGGACGGATGACGGCTTCCTCAGCATTCTAGGGGTTCGCCGACGGGCACGTGGGGGAGCGGCGCCAGGCCGTGAGCGGCGAACCTTAGCGTATGTCGCCTGTGGTATCCTGGAGGTTGCCGAAAGGACATAACTCCATGCTTTTTGAGGTTGGCGAGACGGTCGTTTACCCCCACCACGGCGCGGCAACGATCATCGAGGTCAAAGACCGGATCATCAAGGGCGAGACGAAGAAGTATCTCAAGCTCAACGTGACCCAGGGTGATCTCATCATCGAAGTCCCCGCCGAGAATGTCGACCTGGTCGGCGTCCGCGACGTCATCGGCAAGGAGGGCCTCGACAAGGTCTTCGAGGTGCTGCGGGCTCCCTTCACCGAGGAGCCCACGAACTGGTCGCGCCGTTACAAGGCGAACCTCGAGAAGCTCGCGTCCGGCGATGTCATCAAGGTCAGCGAAGTCGTGCGCGACCTCTGGCGCCGCGATCAGGACCGCGGTCTGTCGGCCGGTGAGAAGCGCATGCTCGCCAAGGCGAAGCAGATCCTCATCTCCGAGCTCGCGCTCGCCGAGAAGACCGACGAAGAGAAGGCCAGCGTTCTTCTCGACGAGGTCCTCGCTTCCTGACGCGGTTCGGGTGCGTCGCACCCGCTAGCGTGGTCGCGTGACCATCGCACCCGTTCCCCGCGTCGGCATCGTCGTTGTCGCGGCCGGGTCCGGAACGCGCCTCGGGGCCGGTGCGCCGAAGGGGTTCGTCGGCATCGACGGGCACAGCATCCTCCGCCATTCGCTGGAGAGGGTGTTCCGCGCCCCTGCCGCCCAGGTCGTCGTCGTGGTCCCGGCCGGCCGCGAGGGCGACGCACGCAGCGACGCGCTCGAGGCGGCACGAGATCGTCGTGACCTCGTGACCGTCGTCACCGGCGGAAGCACGCGACAGGAGTCCGTGGCCGCGGGGCTCGCCGCCCTGTGGGGAGACGTCGAGATCGTGCTGGTCCACGACGCCGCTCGCGCGCTCACCCCGCCTGAGGTGTTCGAACGCGTGATCGCGGCCGTCGAATCCGGACGCGACGGGGTCGTCCCCGTGCTCCCCGTGGTCGACACGATCAAGCGGGTCGAGGGTGACGACATCGTCGGCGTGGTGGATCGGTCCGCGCTCGGAGCAGCGCAGACGCCCCAGGGCTTCCGCCGCGACGTGCTCGAGGCGGCCTACCGTGCGGCCGCGCAGGACTTCACCGACGACGCCGCGCTGGTGGCGGATGCCGGACACGGCGTCGCGGCGGTGCCGGGGCATCCGCTCGCCTTCAAGATCACGACGCCCGCTGACCTCGACCGGGCGCGCGGCCTCGTCGTGGAAGCCCCGATCGCGCCGGTCGCCTCGCGCCTCGAGCACGACGTCGCGGTGCCGCGCGTGGGAGTGGGAACCGACGTGCACGCCTTCGGCGGCGACGGCACCCTGTGGCTCGCCGGGCTGGAGTGGCCGGGTGAGGCCGCGCTGTCGGGTCACTCCGACGGCGACGCCGTGGCGCACGCGATCGTCGATGCGCTGCTCGCCGCGGCGGGACTGGGCGACATCGGCACCCATTTCGGCACCGACCATCCCGAGTACGCCGGCGCGCACGCCGACGTGTTCCTCGCCCGCACGCTCGGTCTGCTCGGTGAGGCCGGATGGCGCGTGGGAAACGTGTCCGTGCAGGTGCAGGCGAACCGGCCCCGCTTCGCCGCGCGCCGGGCGGAGGCGGAGGCGGCGCTGTCGGCCGCCCTGGGCGGAGTGCCGGTGTCGGTGTCGGCGACGACCACCGACGGCCTCGGGTTCACGGGTCGCGGCGAGGGCGTCGCGGCGTTCGCCGTCGCCCTGGTGGTGCGCGCCTGATCGCGCCCGCCTCGACCAGATCAGGCGATTCGACGAAAGCAGGCCGGTCCGCGCCGAAGGCGCCTGCATCCGTCGATTCGCCTGAATCTCTCGACGACCGATGCTGCGGTGTGGATGCCGCGGCTCAGAGCGTGCGCGTCATGAAGACCGAGAAGGGGTCCGCGGCGTAGCCGTCGAACGGGCCGCACTCCACGAAGCCCTCGCTCGCATAGAGGCGCTGGGCGGGGAGGAACTCCTCGGTCGAGCCCGTCTCGAGCCACAGGCTCGTCATGCCGCGTCGCCGCGCGTCGGCGATGAGGTGGCGCAGGAGCGCGCGGCCGACCCCCGTCCCGAGGAAGCGGGCGTCCACGCGCATCGACTTCAGCTCGCCCCGCGCCTCGTCGATCGTCTTGAGCGCCCCGATGCCGGCGAGCTCGCCGTCGATCCAGGCGGAGTAGAACGCGATCGTCGGGTCGGCGAGCGCCTCGACGTCGAGCGCGTGCACGCTCTCGGGCGGCGACGTGTCGTGCATGCCGGCGAGGTGGTGGGCGACGAGCCGTCTCGTGGCGTCGCCGGTGAGGTCGTCGGGGCGGATGTCGATCGTGGTCTGCATGTCGTCAGCAGTGTCGCACGCGCGCGTTGCGGGCGGGTTTCGTCACGCCTCGACGGCGTACGGCTTCGGGTCGCGCGGCGAGCGGGATCCCCAGGCGAGCAGCGCCAGGCCGGCGCCGAGCACCGCGAGCCCCACGATCGCGAGGGCGGACAGCTGCTCGCCGAGCACGACGATGCCCAGGATGCCGGCGGTCAGCGGTTCGCCGAGGGTCAGCGTCGCCGCGGTGGCGGCGGTGAGGCCGCTCAGTCCCCACGTGAACAGGACGTAGGCGACGGAGATCGTGGCGAGGCCGAGCCACAGCGCCATGACCAGCCCGCTCGTCGTCCCGAGCCACGACAGGTCGACGAACGGCACCGCGAACGCGCAGATCACGGCCGAGCTCGCGCCCATCGACCCGACGACCGTGAACGGATCCCAGCCCTCGTCGAGCAGCCGCCGCTGAGCGTTCGCGATGACGGCGAACGAGGCCCCGGCCCCGATGGATCCGAGCAGCCCGACCGGGTCGGTGCCGCCCGTGCCACCCGCCTCGCCGCCGAAACCGAGGAGCACCACGCCCAGCGTGGCGAGCGCCGTCGCCCCCATCCAGGTCGGGCTCGGCATCCGTCGGGTGAGCGCCCACTCGAGCAGACCCGCGAGGATCGGCGCGGAGCCGAGCGCGACGACCGTGCCGACGGCGACGCCGTTGCGCTCGGTGCCGAGGAAGAACAGCGGCTGGTAGATCGCCAGGCACGCGCCGGTGAGCACCATGAGCGAGAGGGGGCGCGGACCGAGGCGCGGTGGGGGAGCGTCGCCCGCCGGACGCCGACGGGCGTGGCGCGCGGCGAGCAGGAACGCGATGACCGCGAGGCCCGTGCCTCCGATGACCATGCGCACGACGCCGATCGACAGCGGGGTCGTCCCGTCGGGGCCGAGGGCCTGCGACGTGCCGGTCGTGCCGAACAGCACGGCGGCGGCGAGGACGGCGAGTACATGCACGACTCCCATTTCTACCGGAAACGCGCCGGTAGGCTGGTGCGGTGACGGTTCAGCTCTACGACAGCAAGGCACAGGCCCTGCGCGACTTCGTTCCGCTCGACCCCTCGAACGTCACGATCTACGTCTGCGGCCCGACGGTGCAGTCCGGACCGCACATCGGGCACCTGCGCGGCGCGCTGAGCTTCGACATCCTGCGCCGCTGGCTCGCCCACCGCTTCGGGCGCGTCACGTTCGTGCGCAACGTCACCGACATCGACGACAAGGTGCTCGCCAACGCGACGCGCCGCGAGCCCTGGTGGGCGCTGGCCTACCGGATGGAGCTCGAGTTCACGCAGGCGTACACGGCGATCGGCATCCTGCCGCCGACCTACGAGCCGCGCGCGACGGCGTCGATCCCGCAGATGCAGGAGATCATCGAGCGCCTCATCGCCGCAGGACACGCCTATCCGGCGGGCGCGGAGTCGGATGCCGCGGGCGACGTCTACTTCGACGTCCGGTCGTGGCCGGACTACGGCTCGCTGACGAACCAGTCCCTCGATGCGATGGAGCCCGCCGCCGACGCCGATCCGCGCGGGAAGCGCGACCCCCGCGACTTCGCCCTCTGGAAGGGCGCGAAGCCGGGCGAGCCGTCCTCGGCCGTCTGGGAATCGCCGTGGGGCCCCGGTCGCCCGGGCTGGCACATCGAGTGCTCGGCGATGTCGCGCCGCTACCTCGGCGCCGAGTTCGACATCCACGGCGGCGGTCTCGACCTGCGCTTCCCCCACCACGAGAACGAGCTCGCCCAGTCCACGGCGGCCGGTGACGGCTTCGCGCAGTACTGGGTGCACAACGGCCTCGTGACCGTCGACGGCCAGAAGATGTCGAAGTCGCTCTTCAATTTCGTCCTGGCCGCCGATGCGCTCGAAGAGCTCGACCCTCTCGTCATCCGCTACGCGCTCCTCGCCGCCCATTACCGCTCCAGCCTCGACATCTCGCAGCGCGGCTTCGACGAGGCGGCCGCGGCGATCGGTCGCATCCGCACGTTCCTCGAGCGGGTGGCCCGCGTGCCGAGCCCGTTCGCGTGGCAGGCCGATCCGCCGGAGGGCGCCGAGCACGGCGTCGACTCCGCGGTCGTCGGGCCCGAGCCGGGCGGCCCGTGGTCCGACGAGCCGCCGCCGGCGTTCGCCGCCGCGATGGACGACGACCTCGGCGTGCCGCAGGCGCTCGCCGTCGTGCACGAGGCCGTCCGCGCAGGCAACTCCGCCCTCGGTGCCGGCGACGACGCCGGCGCGTGGGAGTGGGCGCTGCAGGTGCGCACCATGACCCGGATCCTCGGGATCGATCCGCTCGACGAGCAGTGGCTCCGGGCGGACGCCTCGGCCGAGGCATCCGCGCTGGACACCCTCGTGCAGACCATGATCGCGCAGCGCGCCGACGCGCGCGCCGCGAAGGACTGGGCGGCCGCCGACCGCATCCGCGACGCGATCGCGGCGGCCGGCATCGCCCTCGAAGACGGGCCGGACGGCACGCACTGGAGCCTCGCCGAGGCTGATCCCGGCGTGGTGGGGGCCCGCGACAACTCTGGCTCGCGCTAGCGAGCCTGCCGGGCGGAGCCCGGCCGGAAAGGAAAACCAATGGCCAAGCCAGGACGCCCCGGCGCCGCAAAGGGCAAGAAGGGCCCCACCAAGGGCACCGGCGGCAAGAACAAGCGCTCGCTGGAAGGCCGCGGGCCCACGCCCAAGGCCGAGGACCGCGCGTGGCACCCCGCGGGCAAGCGCAAGGCCGCGGCCGAGCGCTACGCCGCGGCGGGCGGCAAGGGGAAGCCCGGCCAGTCCGGTCCCGCCCGGCAGACGCGGGGGAAGAACAACGACGACACCGAGACGGTCACCGGCCGCAACTCGGTGCTCGAGGCGCTGCGGGCCAAGATCCCGGCTACGGCGTTCTACATCGCCCAGCGCGTCGAGATGGACGACCGCGTCAAGGAGATGCTCTCGATCGCCACCCACCGCGACATCCCCGTGCTCGAGGTCATGCGTCCCGAGCTCGACCGCATGGCCGGGTTCGACGGCGTGCATCAGGGCGTGGCCCTCAAGGTGCCGCCGTACGAGTACGCCCACCCGCAGGACCTCCTCGAGGAGATCATCGCCGACGACAAGCTGCCGCTGCTGGTGGCGCTGGACGGCGTGACCGATCCCCGCAACCTCGGTGCGATCATCCGCTCCACGGCGGCCTTCGGCGGACAGGGCGTCATCGTGCCGCAGCGCCGGTCGGCGAGCGTAAACTCCGCCGCGTGGAAGACCAGCGCCGGGGCGGCCGCGCGCATCCCCGTCGCCATGGCGCCGAACCTCACCACCACGCTCAAGGAGTTCAAGAAGCAGGGGGTCTTCATCCTCGGCCTCGCCGGAGACGGCGACGTGTCGCTCCCCTCACTCGAACTCGCCGACCGTCCCGTCGTGATCGTGATCGGCTCCGAGGGCAAGGGGCTGTCGCGCCTGGTCACCGAGACGTGCGACCAGATCGTGTCGATCCCCATCTCGGCCGCCACCGAATCCCTCAACGCCGGGATCGCGGCATCCGTCGCGCTCTACCAGGTCGCCACGCTCCGCAGCGCCGGGGAATGAGCGGATGCCGTCACACGGCGTATTCATGGGAATGAAGCGCGGCGACTGCGGCTTCCACCTGTCGTAACCGTCGAAAGGGAGAGCATGGCTCGCATCGCCGTCATCGGAGGGACCGGCTACGCCGGCAGTCACATCGTCGCCGAGGCGGTGAGCCGCGGCCACACAGTCGTCTCGGTCGCCCGCTCTGTGCCGGCCGAGCGCATCGAGGGTGCGACGTACATCGAGGGCACGCTCCTCGACGTGCCGAGCCTCGTCGCGGAGCTGGAGGGCGTCGACGTGGTGATCTCCGCGGTGCCCGCGCGCGCCGACATGGAGGGCCTGGTCCGCACCAATGTCGCCGAGCTCGTCGCCGAGCTGCCCGAGAGCGTGCGCATCGGCGTGATCGGCGGCGCGGGCGGCAGCCTCGTCGCCCCCGGCGGCGAGAGGCTCGTCGACCAGCCCTCGTTCACCGAGGAGTACAAGCCCGAGGCCCTCGAGGCCATCGGGATCCTCGAGGACCTGCAGCAGGGCCCCGCGTCGCGGGACTGGTTCTACATCCACCCGGCCGGCGGCTTCGGCTTCTGGAACCCGGGGGAGCGCACCGGCAGCTACCGTGACGGCGGCGATGTGCTCGTGACCGACGAGAACGGCGAGTCCTTCATCTCCGGCGCCGACCTGGGCGTCGCGGTGGTCGACGAGATCGAGAACCCGAAGCACTCGCGCGAGCGCTTCACCGTCGGCTACTGACGTCGTGCGAGGGCGCGCCCACGGCTGCGGCCGGCGCGCGCCTTCGGCGTCTCAGACGAGGTCGCGCCAGTCGATCTCGTCGTCGTCGTCCTCGACGACGGGCATGCTCGAGGTGATCACCGGCAGCGACACCGTCTCGGTCGGCGGGCCCATCAGCGTGGCCTCGTCGCGGCGGTGGCGGAGCACGTCGTCGATGTAGCTCATGAGCACCTCGGCGAGCGGGACCGAGCGGCCGCGCGCCTGCGACATGTACCAGCGGTGCTCGAGCACCTGGTGGAAGACCTCCGCCGGCTCGAGCTTGGCGCGCAGGTCCCACGGGATCGCCTTCACGACCGGCTCGAAGACGCGCGTCAGCCACTCGTGCGCCACCATCTCCTCGTCGTCCCCGAGCCGCGAGACCCGGGCGCGGAACTCGTCGAGGTCGTTCAGCAGCCGGCGTGCCTGGTTCTCCTCGACGTCGAGTCCGGTGAGGCGGATGAGGCGCCGGGTGTGGTGGCCGGCGTCGACGACCTTGGGCTGGATCGATACGCGGGTGCCGTCCTCGGCGGTCTTGATCGACATCTCGCCGATGTCGAAGCCGAGGTCGTTGAGCCGCTGCACGCGCTCGGTGATGCGCCACACCTCGTCGGCCGCGAAGGACTCGCGGTCGGTGAGCGCCGCCCACAGCGAGTGGTACGACGACACGATCCCGTCGGCGATCGCGATGGCGTCGACCCCGCCCTCGAGGCGGCCGCCGGCCTCGAGGTCCATGATCTCGCCGGCGATGTTCGTGCGGGCGACGTCCAGGTCGTGCGCGCGCTGGCCCGGAGTGAGGCCGGTCTCGTGGAGCTCGCCGGTCTCGGCGTCGACGAGGTAGGCGGCGAAGGCGCCGGCGTCGCGGCGGAACAGGGTGTTCGACAGCGAGACGTCGCCCCAGAAGAACCCGACGTTGTGGAGGTTCACCAGCAGGGCCGCGAGCGCATCGACCAGGCGCGTGGCGGTGTCGGGGCGCAGCACCTGCGTGAACAGCGCCCGGTAGGGGAGCGAGAACTTCAGGTGTGCGGTCACCAGGGCCGCGGGCAGCGGGTCGCCCGCGGCATCCGTCCGTCCGGCGATCACCGCGACGCGCTGCACGCAGGGGACATCGAGGCGGTCGAGGTTGCCGAGCATGTCGTACTCGCGGCGCGCCATCTGCTCGGTCGTCTCCTTGATGGCCACGACCCGGCCCGAGAGGTTGGCGAAGCGCACCAGGTGGCGCGAGATGCCCTTGGGCAGATAGACGATGTTGCTCGACGGCCAGTCCGCCAGCGGCGTCGACCACGGCAGCGCGAGCAGCCCCGGGTCGACGCTGCTCGCCGTGATGCTCAAGGCGTCCGGCACGATCACCCCCTGGGAAATGCGCAACGGCGCGGTGGGAATCATTCTCCCACCGCGCC
>NZ_JAYRDE010000058.1:0-18914 GCF_041909575.1 Microbacterium sp.
GGACGAGTCCCCGATGACCGAGACGGCGTTGCCACCCGCGGTGACGGGTGCGGTCACCGGTGCGATCACCTGGGTGCCGCCGCCGATCGAGTCCTCGCCGCCGGTCTGCGCGTCGGTGCCGGAGCCGCCACCGCTGGTGCCGGTGCTGGACGTGCCCGCGCTCGAGCTGTCCCCGATGACCGAGACGGCGTTGCCGCCCGCGGTGATGGGTGCGGTCACCGGTGCGATCACCTGGGTGCCGCCGAGGACGCCGTCGGAGCCGTCCGTCCAGCCCTCAGGGGCCGTGCCGGTGCCGGTGCTGCCGGTCCCGGTCGTGGCGCCCTCGCTGCTGCTGTCGCCGAGCACTGAGATCGCGTTGCCCGAGACGGTGACGGGAGCCGTGACGGGAGCGACGACCTGCGTCCCCCCGGCGACGGAGTCACTGCCGTCGGTCTCGGCCGCGGGCGCCGTGCCCGCACCGCTCGAGCCCGACGCGGTCTGCGCGTCGGAGCTCTCGCTGTCGCCGGCGACCGAGATGGCGTTGCCGCTCACCGTGACCGGGACGTTCACCGAGACGAGGCCCTGGGTGCCCGAGAGCAGCCCGTCGGAGCCGGAGGTCGACGCCGAGCCGGACGAACCACTGGGTGACGACGGGGCCGTGGTCGCGGCATCCGATGAAGCACTGTCGCCCACGACCGACACGGAGTTGCCCGAGACGGTCACCGGAGCGGCCACCGTCACGAGGGCCTGCGTGCCCGATGCCGCGCCGTCCGATCCGTCGGTGGAAGCGGCGGGGGCCGGAGCCGGCGCCGGAGCGGCAGTGGCGGCCTGCTCGCTGCTGGAGTCACCGATGACTGACAGCGAGGTGCCGCTGATGGTCACCGGGAGAGTGACGTCGAGGGCGGCCTGGGTGCCCGAGAGCAGCCCGTCGTCCCCGTTCGTCTCGGCCGCGTTGGCGACCGTCGCGCCGAGCAGCGTGATGCCGCCGGCGAGGAGCGTGCCCAGCAGGGCGCGCTTGATGAAAGTACGCATGATGTTCCCCTTTGATTCGACTGATGGATGTCACGGCACGGGAGAGCGCGCCGAAGCTCGGCCGCCTTCGAGAGGCGGCAGCGAGCGGATCAGTCGGGGGAGACGTCGGTGAGGCCTGCAGGCGCCGCCGGCGCACGCTCGTCCTCCGGTCCGGCACGACGCACCCAGGCACGGAGAGCGACGAGTGGACCGAGGGCGACGACCGCCCAGGCGCCGGAACCCGCACCACCGGGTCCCGAGGAGGATGACGACGGCGGGCAGAGTCCTCCCGCCGGAGACAGGGGCGCGCGCGTGTCGGCTGCGGGCGCTGCGGCGACGGCTACCGTCGCAGGGTGCTCGTAGGCGGTCAGGAAGGCCGACAGAGCGGATGCTGCCGCACCCGCCACCGCGGCGCCGTAGACGCGCGCGGCAGCGGGAAGGACCACGTCGAGGGCGGGCAGCAGGCGGCCCTCGACGGGAAGCGACGTGATCGGCGACCCGGGCAGCCCGGGGAGACCCGGTCCCGCGCCGATCGGCGGGAGTCCGATCCCTGTGCCGGTGTCTGCGACGGCCGCGGTGAGCTCGCCGAGCGTGTCGTCGACGGTGCCGGCGAGGTCCTCGACCGCGTCGTCCAGGCCGATGGCCTCGGCGACGTCCCCGACCACGGGAACCTGTGTCACGACGTCGGCGACCGGGCCGGCGACGTCTTCGACGACACCGCCCGAAACGACGTCCGTCACGGGCGCGGTGGTCGTCGTGACCACGTCTCCGACGGCGGCCACCACCTCGCGCACCGGCCCCTGCACGGGCGCGGGCGCGACCGCGACAACCGTGTTCACGACCTTCGTCGCGCCACTCGTCACGGAGCTCACCGTGCCGGTGACGGACGAGGCGGTCTCGTCGACGACGGAAGTGACGGCACCCAACAGGCCCTCGTCGCCGTCATCTGCGTGCGCCTGCCCCGTTCCGAGGCCGAGGAGCAGCGTGAAGACGATCCAGGCGAACGCGGTCGCGGCCCCGAGCAGAGCCAGTCGCACGATTCTCGGCAGCGACTGCGAGATTGCGATATCCACGTTCACCTCCCACGACGAGTAACGCCACGCGATCCGAACGGAACGCGCTGAGGGTGCCTGGACTTGACAGAGTAGACCTCATGTCCCGTGCTGTCCAGGGGTCCGCAAAATTCTTCGCAACTCGGATAGCGCTCTCGCGCGCGGGCCGGATTGTGCACAGGCGGCGGAGGTGAACCCAACCTTCAACGGATACTTCAATCACATCGTCCTCCACAGGATGTGGATTGCGCAATCCCAGGTCAGACGGCATTTCGATGGACAGGTTCGAGTGCGACCCCCGAGTTCTCCACAGGTGTTGTTCACAGCTCTCCCGGCGTTTCACGCATACTTTCCACACAGTTATCCACAGGCCACGTTGCGACTGTCAGAGGCCCTGCCTAACGTGGGGTCCGGCCCTTCGGGGGAAGCGCACCGGTCGTCGACGACGAAGGTGCCAGTCGGATCGGGCCAGCTCAGGGGCGGCGTGCCGAGGCATCCGCCCACGTCCCTGTGTGCCCATCAGTACGTCACGGCGCGCCGCCGCGACGAAGCCCGACGATGCGGAGGATCCTGCACCTATGTCGATCGCCGACATCTCCGAAGAGCGCATGGGCGGGCCGCGCGAGTTCGAGCGCACTCCCCCGCACGACCTCCTGGCTGAGCAGAGCGCTCTGGGAGGCATGCTGCTGTCGAAGGATGCCGTCGCCGACGTCATCGAGACGCTCCGCGGCGTGGACTTCTACATCCCGAAGCACGAGCTGATCTTCGAGGCGATCCTCACCCTCTACTCGCACGGCGAGCCGACCGATGTCGTCGCGGTCACCGACGAGCTCATCAAGACCGGTGAGCTGCAGCGCGCCGGCGGTGCCGATTACCTGCACACCCTCACCTCGATCGTGCCGACAGCGGCCAACGCGGGGTACTACGCGTCGATCGTGTCGGAGCGCGCCCTGCTGCGCCGCCTGGTGGATGCCGGCACCCGCATCGTGCAGATGGGCTACTCGGGCCAGGGTGAGGCGCTCGACCTCGTCAACAACGCGCAGGCCGAGATCTACTCGGTCACCGGCGCAGAGGCGGCCGAGGACTACGTGCCGCTGACGATCGCGGTGGATGCCGCGGTGGAGGAGATCGAGGCCGCCCGCGGTCGCGACGGCCAGATGACCGGCATCCCGACCGGCTTCTCCGGGCTCGACCAGCTCACCAACGGACTGCACCCGGGTCAGATGATCATCATCGCCGCGCGACCCGCGATGGGTAAGTCGACGCTCGCGCTCGACTTCGCCCGCGCCGCGGCGATCAAGCACGACATGCCGACGATCTTCTTCTCGCTCGAGATGGGTCGCAGCGAGATAGCCATGCGCCTCATGAGCGCGGAGGGGTCGATCCCACTCCAGGCGATGCGCAAGGGCACGCTCGATTCGCGGGACTGGACGACGATCGCCGCCACGCGCGGGCGCATCAACGACGCGCCGCTCTACATCGACGACAGCCCGAACATGACGCTCGTCGAGATCCGGGCGAAGTGCCGCCGGCTGAAGCAGAAGGCCGGTCTCAAGATGGTGGTCATCGACTACCTGCAGCTGATGACATCGGGCAAGCGCGTCGAGTCGCGTCAGCAGGAGGTCTCGGAGTTCTCCCGTGCGCTGAAGCTCCTCGCGAAGGAGCTGCAGTGCCCGGTGATCGCGCTGTCGCAGCTGAACCGTGGTCCCGAGCAGCGCGCCGACAAGAAGCCCGCCCTCTCCGACCTGCGTGAGTCGGGCTCGATCGAGCAGGACGCCGACATGGTGGTGCTGCTCCACCGCGAGGCCGCCTACGAGAAGGACAGCCCCCGGGCGGGCGAGGCCGACCTGATCGTCGCCAAGCACCGAAACGGCCCCACCGACACCATCACGGTCGCCTTCCAGGGCCACTTCTCCCGCTTCACCGACATGGCCCCCGGCGGCGACTTCTCGTAGCAGCGTGCCGAGCCCGTGGGCTCACGCCATCGCGGCGGCGCGCGCGATCTGAGTCAGCGGAGTTCGCGTCCCCCGTGCGACGAGCTCGGCCAGGAGCGATCGGTAGCCCGACTCGACCGGCTCGAGCGACGCATCCCGGTGCCCGGCGTGGTCGTTGTCGTGACGGGTCACGATCAACTCGATCGCGAGCCGGACGCACGCATGCAGCAGGTCGCCGAGGTCATGGGTCACCGCGACCGACCTGACGTAGCCGGTGATCTCGTCGATGTGCGGGAACAGCGTCGCGCGCATGGCGGCCGCCCCGCCGAACGCGTCATTCGTCGCGCCGAGCTTCGCCGCCCAGCGCCGCTCCGCCCGGATCTCGTCAATGAGCTCCGCGCGAACCGCGCGCAGCGAAGTCGCGGTCCGCGAGGTGGCGTAGCGGTCGCGGATGTCGAACGGCGACCCGAGCGGGGGAAGATCGGCAAGCGCGTCGGCGACGCGGTCGTGGTCGCAATGCCTGAGGAGCTCGGGCAGGCAGGCCCGCAGGAGCCAGTCCGTCGCGACCTCGGGGCGAACCCGGATCGACGGCGGTGTCGTCGGGAGCTCGCACACGGGCGGCGTCGAGCGGTCGAGCATCGGTGGTGCGATGTCCGTCTGATTCACGTCGTTCCTCTCCTGAGAGTCACCGAGGGGACACGCCGGAGAGGCGAACATGACGCGCGCGGACGACGATTCACCCCGCCGGCAGGTGTGGTGACGGCGAGCGAGTCCGAGGGGGCCGCCTTCAGGGCGAGGGGAGGATGCCGAGCCGCGCGGCCTCATCGAGGGCCTCGTCGCGCGAGCGGACGCCGAGCTTCCGGTACACCGCGCGCAGGTGGGTCTTCACCGTGTTCGGCGACAGGAAGAGCTGCCTGCCGAGCTCGGTGATGCTGGACTCCTCCGCCAAAGCGCGCAGCACGCCCAGCTCGCGCTCGGTGAGCGGTGCGAGCGCCGTCGCGGGAGAGTGCCCGGGAAGCGACGCGAACGCAGCCTCGAACCCTTCCCGCCGCGTGGAGGGCAGCGTCTCGGCCAACGCCGTCAGCACGTCGCGGGGAACCGTGGTGAGCGGTCGGATGAGGCCGTCGCGCGCGACGTCGGCGATCTGCATCGCCGAACCGGGGTCGGCGCCGCCCCGGTGCAGCAGGTCCGCCCACGCGCTGAGCAGCGTCGTCTCGGCGCGCTGAGCGAGCGGCGCGCGAGGCGCGGTGAGGAGCCGGCGTGCGTCGGTCTGGAACTGCCGGTGTGCGCCCCGGGCGATCAGCAGCCGCAGCCGCGCCACCCGGACGAGCCAGCCCGGTCGCTCTCCCGAGAGCGCCTCTTGCGCACGCGTGAGATCTCCGAGCTCGACCAGTGCGCTCCCGGTGAGCGACGCGATGACATCCTGGGTGAGGCCGCCTTCGGGGAACGGGCCTGCGGCAGCGGCGGTCGCCGTGAGTTCGAGCACGCCCGCGGCACCCTGGTGCGCCAGCGCGTGCCGACCGCGGGCCAGGAGGAGCACGGGCCACAGCTCGTCGGCCGCCTCGTTCACGGGGCGGTCGGCGGCGGCGAGGATCTCCTCGGCGTCCGGGGACATGGACTCCGTGGCGATGAGGGCAGCGGCGGTCTCCGCGATGCGTGCGGTGAACTCATGAGGCGCCGGCTGCCACGACGCCAGCGGCCGGCCGCGAGTCAACGCGGTCCGGGCTTCGGCGATGTTCCCGCGCAGCGCGAGAAGCACCGCCAGCTTCGCGTGGTTGTCGGCACGGATCGAGTCGCGGTCGTCGGCTGTACTCAGCCGGTCGGCCTCACGCAGGTCGGCGATGGCAGTCGACGTGTCCCCGAACAGCGTCTCGGTGAGTGCCAGCTGGTTGATCCAGACCGGCTCGGGGTCGAACGGCCGAGGGGCGTGCAGCGCTCGCGTGGTGCGCACCAGCCGGCGTCGCAGCTCGGCCCCCATGGCGAGCGAGTGCTCGGCTTCGCGTCGGTAGCGCGCGAGCGACATCTCCAGGTAGATGACCTGGGTCTGCTGGGCATAGGTCAGCGTCGGAAGGACCGCCTCGATGTCGAGGCGGTGGGGGGAGGTGCCGTCGCTCGCCTGCAGGCCCGCCGAATCGCGCGCCAGCGCCAACGCGGGATGAGCGGCGTAGTCGGCTTCGGTGAACCGCATCAGAGCCATCCCGAGCAGCTCGGCGCGTTCGCTCCAGATCTCGTACATGTGATCCCGGACGATCAGCGCCGCCGTCGCAGTGTCGTCCCGCGCCAGCGCGTCGGTGAGACGCGCGGCGACGCCGTCGTCAGGTGAGTGGTCCGGGGGCGAGCGGTCCATTGACCGAGAGACAATCAGCGCCGCTCCGTATCCGCAACGCGGCGCGCCGCCCCGGGGTGAGATGAGGGTGAGGCCGGGGTGAGGCAGGGGCGGTTCACGGGCGGAAACACCGCTGCTCTCGTGCCCTGAGAGCGCTCCCGTGGGAGGGTCTCTCCTCAGACGCGGTGCGGCCGAACGCCCCGCTCACGCCGGGGGAGGTTCCGGCACTCAGGGGGAGAACTGATGGCATCTCATCATGGGCGTCTCGTCGCGCCCACGACGGCGTCCGACGACGTCTTGATCGACCGCGTCCGCGGTGGCGACACGAGCGCATTCGCCGCGCTGTGGGAACGGCACGTGGCCTCGGCACGGACGGCGGCGCGTGCGATCAGCCCGCGCCTCGATCCCGACGACCTGGTCTCGGAGACGTTCGCGGCGATCCTCAGCGCCCTGCGCTCGGGACGTGGTCCGCGCGGCCCGTTCCGCCCGTACATGTTCACCGCGATCCGCAACACCGCCGCCTCGTGGGGAGGTCGTCCCCGCGACGTGCAGCTCGAGGAGATCGAGGACGTGGCCGACCCGGGGGCAGAGGACATCGGAGACGCGTTCGCCCGGCGCACCCTGGTCATCGACGCGCTGCGCACGCTGCCGCCGCGGTGGCAGAGTCTCCTGTGGAGCCTGGAGGTCGAGGGGATGAAGCCGCGGGAGGTGGCCACCGTGATGGGAGTGTCGCCGAACGCTGTCTCGGCGCTGCGGCGGCGCGCCCGTGCCGGTCTGCGCCGCGCGTGCGCCGGCGAACCAGCCGCAGTCGGGGCGCCGATCTATCGATAGCCTTGTGTTAGCCATCGAATAACGATAGATTCACATCGTTCTTCGAGAAAGGTGGCTGGCATGGGGAACGTGACCATCCTCGCGTTGCGCATCGTGATCGCGCTCGCCCTGGCCGGGTCGGTGGTCGTGCAGGTGATGATCGTCCCGGCAATCTGGAACGACCTGGTGGATGCATCGCCGGCAACGCGCATCACGGTGGTGTCGATCGTCGCGCTCGGCGTCGTCGCGATGCAGGTGTTCGCCGTCTGCGTGTGGATGCTGCTCACCAGGGTGCGGCGCGGCTCGGTGTTCTCCGAGTCGTCCTTCCGCTACGTCGACGTGATCGTCGGCGCGATCAGCGCCGCCGCCGTGCTCGCCTTCGGGATGGGCGTGCTGCTGGCTCAGGGCGAAGCCGCCCCCGGGGTCGTCGGACTCGTGTGCGGCGCCGGGCTGGTGCTCGCCGGGATGGCCCTCCTGGTCGTGGTGATGAAGGCTCTGCTGCGGCAGGCCATCGCGCGCGAACGCGAGGCGACGGCGCTCCGCGCGGAGCTGGACGAGGTCGTGTGATGCCCATCGTCATCGACGTCGACGTCATGCTCGCGCGCCGCAAGATGGCCGTCGGCACGCTGGCCGAGCGGGTCGGCATCACCCCGGCGAACCTCGCGGTGCTCAAGAACGGCCGGGCGAAGGCGGTGCGCTTCTCGACGCTGGACGCGCTGTGCGAGGCGCTCGAGTGCCAGCCCGGCGACCTGCTCCGGTGGGAGCCCGAGGTCGCGGCATCCGCTCCCGCAGGCGCCTGACACGCCGATGCCCCCGGTCGGCAAGCGACCGGGGGCATCGAACTCGTCAGGGGCTCAGCTGGAGAAGGCGTCCTTGACGTCGTCGCCGGCCTTCTTGAGGTTGGCCTTCGTCTGGTCGGCCCGACCCTCGGCCTCGAGGCGCTCGTTGTCCGTCGCGTCACCGACGGTCTCCTTGGCCTTGCCCTTCATGTCTTCCATGTTGTGCTTGATGTCGTCGCCCATTCCCATGGCGATCCCCTTTCTCTCCGTGGACTCGTGGTCCGGTGGTCACTGGCCGAGGCCGACGCGGTCGACCCGGCGGTGGTAGCGCATGCCCGTCATGCCGCCCAGCACAGCGCCGGCGAGCGTCACCACGGCGGCGCCGATGGCGGTCAGGATGCCAGTGGCCGTCGCGGTCTCGGGCGTCAGCGGGATCCGCGGGAAGCCGTCGAGGGCGGCGAGGATGTCCCACTGGGCGCCGGCGAGCGCGCTGACGATCGCGACGATGACGGCCACGAGGATCGCCCAGAGCCACACCGCCAGCCCCTGCTTGGCCCCGCTGAACCGCGCCATCCGCCCGGCGACATAGCCGCCGGCGAAGTAGGACACGAACAGCACCACCACGAGCGAGATCGCGCCGATGATCGTCGCCGCGCCCATGTTCTGCTCCGCAGCCTGCGCGGCATCCTCGACGGTGTCGGGGCTCACGAGCCCCACCGCAGCGCCGAACGCGGCGACCAGTGCCGTCAGGAGCACGGCGGCCCCCATGGCGGTCAGCCACCCGAAGAAAGCGGACCCGAACTTGATGCCGCCGAAGCGCTCCTGCTCCCGCTCGAGCACTTCCCTGCGGAGCGAGGTGTCGCGCACGCCGTCGGCGTCACGATCCACGGGGCTCGCGGCGGCGCCATCGACCGGACGACTGCTGTCGTAGGCACGGGCGTCGGCCACACCGTCGCCATCGGTGTCCACGGGGCGAGCAGACGCCACCGTTGGTGCGTCGCCGCGGTCGTAGACGCGGGTGTCGGCCACGCCGTCGCCGTCGGTGTCGCGATTCACGGCCCGGGGGTCGTGCGGATCGGCGACCCCGCCGGTCGGAGGCTGCTGGTTGCTCATGCCACGACGTTAGGCGGCGGCATCCGCACAGCGGAGGTGCTTGCAAACCCCGGATCAGGGGCGTAACCTCTCCCCCCGCCGACGTGCTCGAGAGCGCGAGAACGGCTGCCGTATCCGCTTCGTCGCGGTCGTCCGCGCGCTCTCGCGCCGGTCAGGAGACGGCGGAGCGCACGAGCTCGGTGACCCTCTTCTCGACGCCCGGCGTCCAGGCGCGGACTGCGAACCCGATCGGCCAGAAGTCGCCGTCGTCGAGGTTCGCGCGGTCCTCGAAGCCGATGGTCGCGTAGCGCGTCTTGAACTTCTTCGCCGGCTGGAGGAAGACGACGATCTTCCCCTCCGCGTTGGCATAGCCGGGCATGCCGTAATAGGTCTTGGGCACGAGATCGGGCGCGACCTCGGAGACGACCTTGTGCAGGCCCTCGGCCAGCGGCTTGTCCTCCGGCTCGAGCTGCGCGATCGCGTCGAGCACCGACTTCAGCCCGGCTTCGCGGCTCTTCCCGGCCTTCTCCTGCGCTCGCAGCTCCTTGGCACGCTCCTTGACGGCGGCACGCTCATCGGCGGACAGTCCCTCGGATGCGGTCTTCTCGGCCATCGATCTGCTCCTTCACGAATCCCCGGTCGACTCTCGACCCGTGCTCGTCACGCTACGCGCGCCCCCGGGCTCCCGCTTCTCCGATCCTGACCGATCGCGCCGGACGCGGCATCCACTCCGCGACAGCGCGGCGATGGGGTCTGACAGGCTGGTGTGGTGCTGACCGACGCCGCGCTGGAGTTCCTCGCCGAGTACCACCTGGCCACCCTGTCCACGCTCGGTCGCGGTGGGCGCATCCACGCCGTGCCGGTGGGCTTCACCGTCGAGGGCGGCATCGTGCGCGTGATAGGCACCGGGGGCTCGCAGAAGTTCCTCAACGCCCGGCGCAGCGGGCGCGCGACCGTGTGCTCGGTGGACCGCGCGCGCTGGATCAGCTTCGAGGGCCCCGTCACGGTGACGGACGATCCGGATGCCGTCGCCCACGCGGTCGCGCTCTATGCGGCCCGCTACCGGCAGCCGCGCGTGAACCCCGAGCGCGTCGTGCTCGAGCTCACCGTCGAGCGCGTCCTCGGCTCGGCGCAGTTCCGGTCCTGAAGTCCCGGGTCAGAAGCCGATCGCGGCCTTGTAGACGGGGAGCAGGCCGGTGCGCACGCCCGACGCCGAGGGCTTGGGCTGGAACACGCTCGAGTTGTGGTTGCCCTCGATGACGGCCGGGCCGTCTGGCGTGACGGCGATGTCCCAGCCGACGTAGCGGATCTCGGGGATGCGGCGCGCCACGTCTTCGAGGAGCACGAGCACCTCGTCGTACTTCGGGACGGCGAAGCCGACGATGGGCGTGCCGGTTTTCGGGTGCGTCGCGTACACGTTGCTGTTCTTGTCGACGCCGGGGTAGAGAGCCACACCGTGCTCGTCGAGCAGCGTGAACATCCCTCCCGACGCGAAGTTGTCGATCGAGGCGCCGTTGCCGATGCGCAGCACGGCGGCCAGCAGGTGCATGGTGTCGGCGTCGGGGTCGTAGTACGTGATCATCCGGAGCGTGTTCACGCTGTCGGGGTACAGCGACGACATCGCCTCGTGCTGCACCAGCAGCTCTTCGACGAGCGTCTGATCGGCGGCGATGAGACGCGCGCGGAAGGCCGCGGCATCCGTCGCCTCGCTCGCCGCGTACACCGAGATGCCCGATCCGCCCTCGGATGCCGCGGGCTTGGCGATGACGCGCCCGTGCTTCGCCACGAACGCGGCGACCTCGTCGTCGGTGGCCGTGCGCGCGTCGATCCACTCACGGTGGATGACGTCGGCGAACTCGCCGTAGAAGCTGACCTTGTCCTCGAACCGGCGGTACGCGGCGGGGTCGTTGTAGAGCTTCGTGATGCTGTTCGACTTGGGGTGGGTCATCCAGGTCCTGCGCTCACGCGCGTTGAGGAGGCGGATGTCCCACACCGCGTAATCGCGGAAGCCCATGTCGTAGCGCACCGAGCACCACAGCATGTCGGCGATGATGACGAACTTCGGGGCCTTCGACACCCGCTGAACCTGGGAGGCGAACTCGACCAGGTTTCCCGGGCGCAGCCGGCGGGCGCGATTGAGGAGATACCCCAGCTTGGCGCGGCGTTGACTCATGTCGGGAACCTTCCTGCAGGCGGTCAGAACCGCATCGCGGCACGATAGCGCGGGAGCAGGCCCCGGCGGATGCCCGACACCGTGGGCTTGGACTGGAAGACGCCGGTGTTGTGGTTGCCCTCGATGACGACCGGGCGCTCCGGGGTGATGGCGATGTCCCACCCGATGTAGGGAAGGGCCGGCACGCGGCGGGCGAGGCGGTCGACGAGCGCGAGCACCTCGTCGTAGAGCGGCACCTGGAAGCCCGTGATCTCGACGCCGGTGATCGGATGCGTCGCGTAGGCGTGGGCCTCCTCGTCGGCGGCGGCGTGAAGGGCGCGGCCGTCGTCGCCGAGCATCGTGTACATGCCGCCGCTGGAGAAGTTGTCGATGACGCCGCCGTTGCCGATCTTGAGCACCGAGGCCAGCACGTGCACCTCCCCGTCGGGGTCGAGGTAGGTGACGACCCGCAGCGAGTTGACGCTCCCCGGATAGAGGCGGGCCATGTCGGGATGCTGCACGAGGAGCTCCTCGATGAGCGTCTCACCCGAGGCGAGGAGCTCGTCGCGCAGAGCGGCCGGGTCGGAGATCTCGGCCGTCTCGCGCACCGTGATGCCGTTGCCGCCGACGCCGCGCGGGTTCTTCGTGATGACGCGGTCGTGGCGGGAGAGGAAGTCGCCGACAGCGGCGGCGTCGACCTCGGACACGTCGACCCACTCGCGGCCGAGCTCGTCGTCGAAGCGGCTCGCGAACTGGAGCTTGTCGTCGAAGATGCCGCGCTGGCTGTCGTCGTTGAGCCGCCGCGACAGGTGGAAGGAGCGCGGGTCGGTCATGTAGGTCTTGCGCTCGCGGGCCTTCAGGATGCGGAAGTCCCACTCCGAGTAGTTCTCGAACGTCGTCTCGTAGCGCACGGCGCACCACGCCATGTCGAGCATGACCCACCACCGCGGCGCGCGGGAGAGCTTGGCCGACTGCGCCGCGAACTGCCTCACCCGCTGGAAGTCGAAGGAGACCACGCGGCGCACGAAGAACCGCGCGCGACGGAAGAGCCGATCGACCGGGGAGGGCATCCCCCTATCCTACGTGGCGCGCCCCGCGCGGCTTCGTCGGCTCGGAGGGCCGGCGGCGCGGCGGGCGCGGCCGGGGTGCGGCATCCGCTCGGCTTGTCGTCCCTGCCCGCGCGGCCTACCGTGAGGTGTCGACCCGACCCGTGGAGCACTCATGACCTCGCAGCCCGACCAGATGCACGCCATCTCGGCGGACACCCGTCACACCGTCGAGGACGTCCTCGAATACGCGCGACGCCGCGCCCTGTACGAGGACATCCCGCTCGACAAGCCGATGAGCCCGTCCGACCTCTCGCGGCTGGCGTCGGGCTCGATCACCGAAGGCGGCATCGGCGCGCGCCGCGCGATCGCGCTGTTCGAGAACGTGCTCGCGCCGGCCTGCATCTCGACCGACCACCCCGGGTACCTCTCCTTCATCCCGTCGGCGCCGAGCAAGGCGTCACTCGCGTTCGACGTCGTGGTCTCGGCATCCGCGATCTACGGCGGCTCGTGGATGGAGGGCGCCGGCGCCGTCTTCGCCGAGAACGAGGTGCTGCACTGGCTCGCGCGCGAGTTCGGACTGCCCGCGACGGCCGGCGGCGTGTTCGTCCAGGGCGGCACGATCGGCAACCTCTCGGCGCTCGTGACGGCACGGGATGCCGCGCGCCGGCGCAACCGCGAGTCCGGCCGTCCCGACCCGGCGCGGTGGGCGGTCGTGTGCAGCGCCGAGGCGCACTCGTCGATCGCATCCGCCGCTGCCGTGATGGACGTGGACGTGGTCACCGCCGCCCCGGACGCCGAGGGGCGCCTGCACGGCGACGCCGTCGCCCGCGCGCTCGACGAGCACGGCGACGCGGTGTTCGCGGTGGTCGCCACCGGCGGCACCACCAACTTCGGCATCGTGGACGACATCGCCGGCGTCGCGGCCGCGACGAAGGACCGGGGGGTGTGGCTGCACGTCGACGGCGCCTACGGCCTCGCCGCGATGCTCGTGCCCGAGATGCGTCCGGTGTTCGCCGGTGTCGAGCACGCGGACTCGGTCATCGTGGATCCGCACAAGTGGCTGTTCGCGCCGTTCGACGCGTGCGCCCTCATCTACCGGGAGCCCTCCCTCGCCCTGCAGGCGCACACGCAGAAGGCCGAGTACCTCGACACGCTCACGGATTCGCCGGACTGGAACCCGTCCGACCTCGCCGTGCAGCTCACGCGACGTTCTCGCGGACTGCCGCTGTGGTTCTCGCTCGCGACCCACGGCACCGAGCAGTACCGCGCGACGATCGCCTACGGGATCGACCTGGCCCGCCGCATCGGCGACGAGATCGCCCGACGCGACGGTGTGACCCTGGTGCGGGAGCCGCAGCTGTCGGTGGTGGTCTTCCGCCGCGAGGGATGGACCGCCGCCGACTACCAGGCGTGGTCGGACCGGCTGCTCGAGGAGCAGCGCGCCTTCGTCGTGCCCAGCTCCCACGCCGGCGAGCCGGTGCTGCGGTTCGCGATCATCAGCCCGCTCACGACCTACGAGCTGCTCGTCGACCTCCTCGACTCACTCGGCTGAGCATCCGACGTCAGCGGGGGTCGATGACCTCCGTCGCGATCAGGTCGCCCAGCACCGACTCTCGTTGCAGGCGCATCGCTCCGAGGGGCGAGGCCGCGTCGGCCGGGACGATCCGCACGGTTTCGCCGGCCTGCGCCGACGGGGCCGCGTAGACCGCCTCGGAGCTGGTGCTCCAGCGGAACTCGCCCTCGCCGACGGCGGCCCCGTGGCGCACCGCGATCCCCGGGCGCCCCGGCATCCAGCGCACTTCCGCCTCCACTCCCGACGCGACGCCGAGCGCGAGCGTCCAGCCGAGGGCGCCCACCCCCGACGCGACCGAGAGGGAAGCCGACACGGTCTTCTCGGTGCCGGAGGTCGTCATGCTCAGCGACGGGCGTTCGCCCGCCATCCGGGTGGCCGAGACGGTGTCGATCGATCCGGAGGCGAGCGCCGACGCGATCCGGATGAGCCCGCCGCGCGCGGCGACCGCGTGGCGGTACTGTCCGCCGCGTCCGCGCAGCGTGACGCGCAGATCGTCGGGGACGGGTCCTCGGAACGCCACGACGTCCGGTCCTCCCGTCCGGTCGTCGTCCGCGTGGATGAAGGCTGCGCGCGGCAGGGCGCCCAGGGTGATGACCGTGTCGAGATCGATGGCGGGCCGCAGCCGGATGTCGCTCTCGAGCTGATCCGCCCACGCTCCCGACTCGAACGAGATCGGCCCCCACGATTCCTTCGCGGCCGTCCAGCCGGGCAGGACCGAAGCGGCCCGCAGTGCCACGCTGGCCTGGTCGATGTCCACCGGCTGTCCGGCGCTCAGGCCGCTCAGCAGGGACGCGGAAGCGGCAAGTCGCTCCTGGCCGCGCAGTGCGCCGAGCCATGGGCTCTCGGCGGCCGCGGCATCCGGCTCCCTGCGCTCTGCGATGCCCGCGGCGGCAGCCGCGGCGCTGAGCACCGCCTGACCTCGCCACTCGTCGAGGAGCTGGCGCCGCTGATCGCCGACCAGCTTGCGTCCGCCGCTCTCGACCTGCGAGATGGCGGCTCCGTCGCTCGTCAGGATCCCGCCCACCAGACAGGCCAACTGCGTCACCATGTCCCAGTTCGGCGTGCGCAGCGGCGAGAGGACCGTGTGCTCCGGGATGTCCATCATGTAGCGCTCGCCGAGGGAGCCGCGCTCCCACGGGCCGCCCTCCCAGTCGTCGTACCCGGGCGTGATGGCGTACGAGCCGTCGGGGCGCACCTCGATCATGGAGTCGGTGTTCGCCGTCCGGCCCGCCGACCACGGCACGTTCGAGTCGGCGAGGTACATGCGCTTGACGCCGTCGGGCTGCTCGTCGCAGTGGTACACGAGCACCGCGTGACCGGCATCCTTCTTGCGGAACGAGAGGATGACGGGGAAGCCGCGGTCGGTGCTCGTCTTGATCCGGGACCACACCTGGCGCGGGTCGCAGTAATCGGCCGAGAGCTTGGCGCCGATCTTCCACAGGACGACGCTCGCGGCCTTCTGCGTGCCCTGGCCGCGGTTGATCACTCGCCACACGGCGTCGTCGCGCTGGTCGCTCGTCTGCAGCGACAGAGGCTGCGGAATCTGCCCGAGACCATGGAACGCCCGCTGCGCCGACACGGTGTAGCCGAAGCAGTTGCCGCCGTCGGCGACGTCCTCGTATTCGGCGTCGTAGTACCAGCTGTCGAACGGATCGGTGAAGTAGTTCACGTCGTCGCCGTCGATGTCGACGAACGTCTCCTTGTACATGGTCCACGGCAGGTGGTCGCGACCGGTGTTCTGGAAGCGCCAGAAGTGCTGCTCACGCGTGCGCTGCGGGTCCACGCCGCCGGGCAGTGAGATGGCGTACGAGAACTTCACGTCGCCCTGGTCGGCGTTGCTCGGCGTCCACTCGGTCGGGCCCTCCTCGAGATGCGGACCGAACGTGTCGGCGAAGCCCCAGAAGCCGTCGCCGTACGACCACGTGCGGTCGAGCGTGGCCAGGTGGTCGTTCCTGCTGACGCTGTCGTAGTCGTAGGCCTCGATGCGGACCCGGACCGTCGTGTCGGGTCGCAGCGGGAACGGCGCGGTGACCCAGTTCACGTCGACCGCGGTGGTCGCGCGCGGGCTCTCGCGGTGCAGCATCTCCACGCCGTCCACCCAGATCCAGCCCTTCACGAACAGCTCGGCGGTGGTGTCGCTGCGCGGAAGCGGGGTGAACTCCACGCCGTCGTCGATGTTCTGCGCCGTCACGCGGGTGATGGATGCCTGGAACTGCTCGAACACTCCGGTCTGGGGCGTGCGGCCCAGGACCGCCGCGGTGAAGGGCTGCCATTCCAGCCCTCGGCTGCCGCCTTTCTGCACGTCGCTCGTCGGCATCCCGTAGCGTCCGATGCCGCCGCCCGCCATCCAGTGGGTGAGGAAGTCCTGCGAGATCGCGACCGCTCCGATGTCGGCCCGCCAGTAGACGGCGCCGTACTGGAAGAACGACACGCGCGCGCCGGGGTGGCCCTCGACGTCCGACTCATCGCTGGTCGGAAAGCCCCACGGCGACGCCCCGACGGGGCGACTGCCCAGCACGCGGTCGAGGATGGCGCCGTGGACCTCGTGCGCCCCGGTGGCGGCTGACCAGTAGATGCGCCCACCTGCGAACTCGGCGTACGCGCCGTCGACGATCGAGATCTGGCTGTAGCGGGGGAGGCCGAGGAACCCGTCTGCCGCACCGAGCAGGAGCCAGTGGGCGAGGATCTCGTCGTACAGCTCGATGATGCCGCCGCTGCCGGTGTGCAGGAGCAGGCCGTTCTGGAAGAGCTGCGCTCGCGGCCCCCGGATCGCGTACTTGCGCCCCTCGGAGATCACTTTGACCTCGACGCCGAGCCGGCTCGACTCCTCCACGATGGCGAGGAAGTCGGGCGGTGTGTCCGTCAACGGTGCGGCATCCGTCTCCACACCGGGGCGCAGGACCTCGCCGAACGCCGGAACCGCGAGGTACGCCGCGGGGGCCAGCACACTGGCCTCGAGCACGCTCATCGTGCCCTGCGCGAGCCCTTCCCTCACCGAGGTGTGGACGCGATCGGCCATGCCGGCGGTGAGGTCGGCCGTGGCATCCGCTCGAGGCTCCGGTTCCTCACCGCCGCGACGGCGACGCCAGCGGAGGGGGCCGTCCTCGCCGCCGCGGCGAAGTCGGTTCACGAACACTCCCTCGACCCCGTCCCGCCCGAGCACGGACCCGGTCGCGGACTCGATGAACGACCGCGCGTACACCGCCTCGAGCTGCGCATTCAGCGCGGCCGTCTCGGCGGCCGGCGCTTCCAGCAGCGCCCGCAGCGGTGAGCGCGAGCCCTCGACCTCGGGCGAGAGGCCCACCACGCGCAGCTCGGCAGCGGCGCGCACGATCGCGCCGACGTCCGAGGGTGATCCGGCGACCGAGACCACCCGGCCGGCGTCCGTGCCGGCGAGCACGCCGAGGTCGAGCTCGTCGCGGCGGCGGAACGCGTCCCAGGACTTCCTGGCGCGCGGCCCCGGTCCGGTCGGCTTCGTCGGCGCCTGCCGCGCCTCGATCACGAGGTCGTCGGCGGAGATGTCTGCAGCACTGACGATCACGTCGGAGACCCGGATGCCGCGGAAGCCCTTCGCGCGCCGCAGCCGCAGGAGCGCCGCCAGCTGCGCGAGTCCCATCTCGGCCGTCGTCGGGAGGCCGAGACGACCCGCGGCCCCGCCGCGGTTGTTGTGCGCCGTCAGGAACTCGCCCTTCACGGCGTGCGCGCCCGTGGCGGCCGACCAGTACACGACGCCGTTCTCGAAGGGCCGCCAGCGCAGCCCGCCCGAAACCGTCTCCTCCGCGGTGGGCGCTCCGAGATAGCCCTCGGCGCCGGAGAGCACGAGCGAGTCGATCTCGCCCATCCCCTGCGCGCCGGCGGCGGCGAACGCGGCGTCCTCCTCGGCCGTGAGGCTGTCCCTCAGGCGCATGCCGGCGATCATGGCCGACCCCGACACGGTGCCCCCGCCGACGACGACATCACCAGCCGGATCGCTCAGCGATCCGGTGAAGCGACGCCGGGCGACCGGCATCCCTCCCCACACGAGCACGACCTCGGATCCGGCGCCCCACACGGCGAGCACGCAGACCTCACCGGGCGGGGGCGGCATCACCGGCGCCGACAGGGCAACGGCACCGCTCGAGGTAGGCACGACGGCGCTCAGCACCAGTCCCCCGCCGGCGCCCGACGGCGCGAGCGACAACGCGGCCGGTGAACCGGGGCCCTGCAGCCCCAGGGCCGTGCTCGCATCGACGCCGATCGCCACCAGCTCCAGCGCGAACTCCCCGAAGAACGGGGCATCCACCGTCATCGCGATTCCGTCATCGCCGCTCGGGGCCCACGCGTGCGTCATCGGAGCGTCGAAGCCCGGTGGCTGCACGGGCGATGCGAGCGCGGTCACCGGGACGCCGCTCGGTCGCACCTCGGGTGCCGAGGGTCCGGCGGAGACGGCGCCGGCGGATGTGAAGCTCAGAGACAGGAACGTGGTCATGATGGCCTCTCCGGGGCGGCCGTCGTCGACGGACCAGCGCCGGCCTCCGTGGTCGGCATCGTCCCCGAGTGAGAGAGGCGCGTCCCACGCGGAAGATACGCCTGCCGTCGCCCTCCCGGTAGCCCACCCCCGTGCGGGGCGGGCGGCGCGACCGGCGCATAACTCCTGCACTTCGGGTCGGCGCTTCGCCCTGCGCCCCGGATCCGCGCGGAGCGCCTCGGCCCGCACCCTCGATCTGCAGGAGTTATGCGCCCTGGCAGGGCGGGCCGGTCCGCGGCACCGCGCCTGGCCGCCGGGCCGGCCGACCGCCGAGACCCGGCGGACGCTCCCAGCCCGCCGAACTAGACTGGTGGGGTCCCTCCCGCTCCGCCAGGAATCCGCCGTGACCTCAGCTTCTTCTGCCCGCACGTTCGACGTGCGCCACGTGCAGCTCGCGCGCGCCGCGTTCGCCGCCCTCGCGGCGGTCATGATCACGTTCTCGCCGGACCACTCGGCGCTCGTGGGCATGGCCGTCTTCAGCGGCTTCGCGATCGCGACCGGGCTCGTGCTGCTGCTGGCCGTCTGGATCGTCTACCCCGCCGGGCGCCGCTGGCCGTCCGCGGCGCTGGGCGGAGTCACGATCGCCGCGGGAATGGTCAGCGGACTCGCGCCGGTGCGCCCAGTCGGCGGATTCTTCTCCGTGGTGATCG
>NZ_JAYRDE010000059.1:0-901 GCF_041909575.1 Microbacterium sp.
TCTCGCGCTCAACGCCTCCCCCGACCATCCGTGGGTCATCGAGCACCCGGAGTGGTTCGTGACGCTCCCCGACGGATCGATCGCCTACGCCGAGAACCCGCCGAAGAAGTACCAGGACATCTATCCGGTCTTCTTCGACACCGATCCCGCGGGTGTCTACGCCGAAGTGCTCCGGGTCGTGCGGCACTGGATCGCGCAGGGCGTCACGATCTTCCGCGTCGACAATCCGCACACCAAGCCGCTCGAGTTCTGGGAGTGGCTGATCGCCACGATCAACGCAGAGCGCCCGGATGTGGTGTTCCTGGCCGAAGCCTTCTCCCGGCCGGAGGTCATGCAGACCCTCGCGAAGGCCGGATTCCAGCAGAGCTACTCGTACTTCACCTGGCGCAACACGAAGAAGGAGCTCGAGGAGTTCTTCTCGTCGATCGCCACCGAGACGGCCGACTTCATGCGGCCCAACCTCTTCGTCAACACGCACGACATCCTCACCGAGTACCTGCAGTTCGGCGGCCGGCCGGCCTTCGCGATCCGCGCGGCGCTGGCTGCGACGGCCGCGCCGACGTGGGGTGTCTACGCCGGCTACGAGCTGTTCGAGAACGTGGCGCGCCCGGGCTCGGAAGAGAACATCGACAACGAGAAGTACGAGATCAAGGTGCGCGACTGGGAGGGCGCCGAAGCGCGCGGCGACTCGCTCGCACCGTGGCTGCGACGCCTGAACGAGATCCGCCGTGACCACCCGGCCCTGCGCCAGCTGCGCAACCTCACCATCCACTGGAGCGACGACGACGCCATCCTCGTCTTCGCGAAGCACCTGGCGGGCGAGCTGTCGCCGACGGGACGCAGCGACACCATCATCGTCATCGCCAACACCGATCCGCACTCCGTGCGGCAGACGATGGTG
>NZ_JAYRDE010000059.1:911-18906 GCF_041909575.1 Microbacterium sp.
GACACCCGCGTCTGGGGCGTCGAGCCCGGCGACGCGTTCGACGTCGAGGACCTCGTGACCGGCGCTCGGTGGACCTGGTCCGACCACAACTTCGTGATGCTCGACGCCTTCACGGATCCCGTGCACATCCTCCACGTCAAGGAGCGGCGATGACCCCGTCAGATCAGGTGCTCGACGCGGTCGGCGCCGGTGCCCACCACGAACCCCACTCGGTGCTCGGCATCCACCCCGCCGAGGGCGCACGCGGCGACGCGGAGTGGGTCGTCCGCGCACGCCGCCCCCTCGCACGCAGCGTCACCGCGGTGTTCGTCGACGGCACCCGCGTTCCGCTCGAGCATGTCCGCGGCGGCATCTGGGAGGGCACGCGTGCGGGCGAGCCCCGCCGCTACGAGCTCGTCACGACCTACGCCGACGGTCCCGACTTCGTCGCCGACGACCCGTACCGGTTCGCGCCGACGATCGGGGAGCTCGACCTGCACCTGATCGGCGAGGGCCGACACGAGGAGCTCTGGCGCGTTCTGGGCGCCCACGTGCGGGAGCACGAGGGCGCGAGCGGCACAGCCTTCACCGTGTGGGCACCGAACGCCCGCGCGGTGCGCGTGACCGGCTCGTTCAACGAGTGGGACGGGCAGAGCCACGCCATGCGCTCGATGGGCGGGACCGGGGTGTGGGAGCTCTTCGTCCCCGGAGTGGGTGCGGGGGCGACCTACAAGTTCGAACTCCTCGGCCGAAACGGCGCGTGGGTGATCAAGGCGGACCCGATGGCACGGTACGCCGAAGTCCCGCCGGCCACGGCATCCGTCGTCACGCAGTCCTCCTACCGCTGGGAGGATGACGGATGGATGTCGCGCCGGGCGCGCGAGACGCCGCTGTCGCGTCCGATGTCGGTGTACGAGCTGCACCTCGGTTCGTGGCGACCCGGGCTGTCCTATCGCGAAGCGGCGGATCAGATCATCGAGTACGTGACCGCGCAGGGCTTCACGCACGTCGAGTTCCTTCCGCTGGCGGAGCATCCGTTCGGCGGCTCCTGGGGTTACCAGGTCACGGGCTATTACGCCCCGACGAGCCGGTTCGGCCACCCCGACGACCTGCGCTACCTCATCGACCGGCTCCACCGCGCCGACATCGGCGTGATCATGGACTGGGTCCCCGGACACTTCCCCAAGGACGCCTTCGCGCTCGCCCGCTTCGACGGCGAGCCGCTCTACGAGCACGCCGATCCCCGCCGCGGCGAGCACCGCGACTGGGGAACCTACATCTTCGACTACGGGCGCAGCGAGGTCCGCAACTTCCTCGTGGCCAATGCCCTCTACTGGTTCGAGGAGTTCCACGTCGACGGGCTGCGGGTCGACGCCGTCGCGTCGATGCTGTACCTCGATTACTCCCGCGAGCCGGGCGAATGGGCGCCGAACGTGCACGGCGGCCGCGAGAACCTCGAGGCCATCAAGTTCCTCCAGGAGGTCAATGCCACCGCGTACAAGCGCTACCCGGGCATCTCGATGATCGCCGAGGAGTCCACGAGCTTCCCGGGCGTCACCGCCCCTACCGACCACGCCGGGCTCGGATTCGGGTTCAAGTGGAACATGGGGTGGATGAACGACTCGCTGCAGTACATCAAGCGCGACCCGATGTACCGCTCCCACCACGAAGGCGAGCTGTCGTTCTCCTTCGTGTACGCCTTCAGCGAGAATTACGTCCTGCCCATCAGCCACGACGAGGTGGTGCACGGGAAGGGCAGTCTGTTCAGCCGGATGCCGGGAGACCACTGGCAGAAGCTCGCCAACATGCGCGCGTTCCTCGCCTACATGTGGGGCCATCCGGGCAAGCAGCTGCTGTTCATGGGTCAGGAGTTCGGCCAGCTTTCGGAGTGGTCGGAGGGGCGCGCGCTCGACTGGTGGCTGCTCGACCAGCCCTCGCACGCGCAGCTGCAGGGCTTCGTCGCCGTGCTCAACCGCGTCTACCGCGAGCATTCAGCGCTGTGGGCCCGCGACAGCGACGGTGCGGCGTTCTCGCGGCTCGGCGCGCCCCAGTGGAACCCGAACGTCGTCGCCTTCTCACGGCGCGACTGGCATGGGAACGCCGTCGCGGTCATCTGCAACTTCTCCGGAGTGCCGATCACGTCCTACGAGCTCGACCTGCCCGAGCGCGGGGTGTGGCACGAGATCCTCAACACCGACGCCGCCGCCTACGGCGGATCGGGCGTGGGGAACCTCGGCATGGTGCACGCCGGCGACGGTGGCCGCGCCAAGATGGTGCTGCCTCCGCTCGGCGTGCTGTGGCTGCGCCACGATCCCGAGGCGCACATCCCCTCGCCCACCCAGGGCTGAGGTCAGAACAGCAGGGAGGAGAGCCGGCCGCGCGCGCGGATCACGCGCGGGTCGGCGTCGCCCACCAGCGCGAACAGCTCGAGCAGCCGCTCGCGCACCGGAGCGCGGTCGTCGGACGGCAGCTGGGCGAAGAGGTCGAGCAGCCGCGCGAACGCGTCGTCGACGTGACCTCCGGCCAGGTCGAGGTCGGCGACCGCGAACTGCGCGTCGACGTCCGTCGGTGCCGCCGCCGCGGCCGCGCGGGCTGCCTGGAGGTCGGCTCCCTGCACGCGATCGAGCAGGCGCACCTGGCCGAGTCCGGCGCGTGCCTCGGCGTCGCGCGGGTTCTCGGCGAGGGCCTTCTCGTAGGCGGCGATGGCGCGGGGGTAGTCCCCTGCCTCGATCGCCTCGAACGCCTCGGCGTGAAGTGGCGGCAGCGGGGGCTCGACGGGCTCGTCGGGCGCGGCATCCGTCTCGACCGACACCGAACCGGTCACACCGTTCTGCGCGGCGACCTGGAGGAGCTGGGCGAGCACCTCGCGCACCTGCTGCTCGGGCACGGCGCCCGTGAACAGCGGCACCGGCTGGCCGGCGACGAGCGCCACCACCATGGGAATCGACTGTGCCCGGAACGCCTGCGAGAGCTGCGGGTTGGCGTCGACGTCCACCTTCGCGAGCACCAGGCGACCCCCGAGCTCGGTGACGACGCGCTCGAGGACAGGGCTGAGCTGCTTGCACGGCCCGCACCACTCCGCCCACAGATCGATCACGACCGGCACGGTGCGCGACAGCTCGAGCACCTGCGGGAACGTCTCGTCCGTGACGTCCATCACGAGGGAGGCGACCGCCGGGCCTCCGGCGGCACCCTGCGCCTCCGCGGGCGCGGCGGGAGCCGGGCGGTTGCGGAGGGCGGAGAGGTCGACGGCGCCGCGCAGAGCAGCACCAGAGACGGGATCGGTCACGAGATCACCTTCGCGTCGAGGATGTCCGAGGAGTAGCCGAGAAGGCGGATCTTCTCCGTCGAACCCTGGGTCGGAACGTAGAAGAACACCTGATCGGTGAACGTCGTGGTGAAGCCGGTCGCGGACTGGTCGGCGCCGGCCAGCTGCTTGACGGTCGCGTTGTTCTCGAGCTTGATCACCGCGTCTTCGTTCGTCGGCTTGACGGTGTCGGTCTCGTCGATGTTCACCGCCACGATCGCCCCGCTCTCGACGGTCGCGAGGGCGAAGGGGGCGAACTCGCCCGGCTTCGAAGAGAACGTGAGGCTGCCGGTCTGGGACGCGGTCGTGTTGAACTCGTCCAGGCGATCCTGACGATCGACCGCGATGCGCTCGCGCAGCTCGTCCCCCTCGGCCTCGAACATCTCGTAGTACTCGCTCTTCTCACCCTTGTTGATGATGTCGGAGTAAGCGCCGGCGAGGTCCTCGGGTGCGATCGCGAGGAACTGCGAGTTCGGCGCGGGCTGCACGGCCCCGATGTACTCGGGATGCAGGTCGGGCATCTTGGTGGAGGCCTCGAGGCTGGCGACGTAGGAGAGCTTGTACGGCGCCCATGCGTCGGCCTGCGTGAGCACCATGATGCTCGCGGTCTTCGTCTCGTCGTCGTCGACGACCGCCATCACCGAGCGGGGCCACCCGTCGTACGCCTGGGGCAGCACGATCTCCAGCGGCTTGGTCAGGATCGCAGCCGGCTCGGCGTAGTCGCTGATCGCACTGCGCAGCACGTAGTTCGTCGACCGCGCGGCCAGCGCGGCGCCGTCGAGCCGCGTCGCGGCCAGCTTCCGGTCCATCTCGGCGTCGGCCTCGGACACGGTCTCGGCGATGCGCGCGAGGATCCGCTCCGCCTGCGGCTTGGTCACGGCAGGTGCCTGCTGCCCCTCGGGGACGAGGACGGTCGCGGTCGCCGACGGGGTGGGCGTCGGTGCGAACTCCGGCCACGCGTCGGCGGAGCATCCGGTGAACAGCAGGGCCGACACGGCGACGGCGGGGAGGACCACGAAGGAGCGACGTCCGCCGGTGACCGCGCGGCGGGTGGACGGCGTCGCGCTGATGACGCCCTTGTCGGCACTCTCTACGGCGAGGTCGATCGGCTCGGTGACCGGCAGGGGAAGTCCCTTGCGGCGGGGTCCGCGCGCGCGCCGTGCGTGACGGATGCCGAGGATGTACAGCAGCACGCCCACGGCCAGCACGATGCCTCCGCCGACGATCAGCGGTCCGGCCCACGGGGTGGAGTTCTGGATCGGCCACGACACAGAGACGTTCGCGGGAGCCGGGGCGGTCCCGTCCGAGGCGACGAGCACGCTCATGCCTGCCGGGAGCTGGAGGGGTGCGATGAGGATGTCGGACTCCTGGAACTCGTCCAGCCACAGGTCGGAGCCGATCGGGCTGCGGGCAGGCCCCTCCTCGTTCGCGGCCTCGTCCTCACCCTCGGCCGGCGCGACGGGGGGAACGAGCTCGGTGACGATCTGCCCGTCGTCGCCGAGGGTCGCCACGTTGTACGAGGTGTCGGAGAGCCACGCCGTCATGTCGGCCGTCCGGCCGTATGCCGCGAAGATCTCGCCATCGCCCTGAGCGCGAAGCGTCTGCGCCCCGTCGATCTCGTTGAGCACGGCACCGTCGATGACGAGGTACGGCGCCTCCTCGTCGACGGAGATCGCCGCGATCGCGGTGTCGGGTCCCTGGAAGATCGTTCGCTGCGCGATGCCCGCCCCGATCATCACGGCGGCGAGCACGAACGCCGCCACGGCCCATACGAAACGCACGAAGAACACCTTTCCCAGGGCCGCGCAGACAGCGCGAACCCTCGATTCGACATTTCAGACTATCGAAAGCGACCTGAAAACAGACCGGGAGGGACCATTCCCCGGGCTGGGCGTCCGCAATGCGTATCCTGACGGAGAGGGATCGGCGAGTCGCGCCGAAACGGCGGGGAGGCCGAATGAAGGTGCACAATCCGTTCCGGGTCGCGTTCGTCGCGACACTCGGAGTCGGGCTCGGTCTGGTGCTCATCGGCAGCATCCAGACGCTGTCGACGATCCTGCTCTACGTCGGCACCGCGCTGTTCCTGTCCCTGGGCCTGGACCCGATCGTGGCGTGGCTCGAACGGCGCAAACTCCCCCGCTGGGCGGCCGTGCTGATCACCATCCTCGCGGTGCTCAGCGTGTTCGCCGGGATCATCCTCATGATCGTCCCGATCATCGTCGGCCAGATCTCGCAGCTCGTCGCCGACATCCAGGAGCTCGTCGAGAAGGACGACTGGAATCCGGTCGGCGAGATCAAGCAGTGGATGAGCGAGGCGTTCCCCAACCTCAACGTCGACGACGTCTTCACGTACATCGAGGACTGGTTCAACTCCCTCGACGTGGGGGCTATCGGCGAGCAGGTGGGCGGCGGGATCATCGCCGTGGGCGGCGCGGTGCTCGCCGGCCTCGCGGGCGCCTTCATCGTGCTCATCCTCACGATCTACTTCACCGCGTCGACGCCGAACCTCAAGCGGGCCGTCTATCAGCTCGTGCCCGCTTCGAAGCGCGCGCGGTTCATCGACCTCGGCGAGCAGATCACCGACTCGGTCGGGTACTACGTCATCGGACAGCTCAGCCTCGGCGTGATCAACGGCGTGCTCAGCGCGATCTTCCTGTCGATCATCAATGCGCCCTTCCCCGCCGTGCTCGCTGTGATCGCCTTCTTCTTCTCCCTCATCCCGCTGGTCGGCACCCTGACCGGATCGACGATCATCGTGCTGTTCTGCCTGGGGCTCGGCTCGCCGACGACCGCGCTCATCGCCGCGATCTACTACCTCATCTACATGCAGATCGAGGCGTATGTCATTTCGCCGCGGATCATGGGCCGCGCGGTGTCGGTCCCCGGTGCGGTCGTCGTCATCGCGGCGCTGGCGGGCGGCGCGCTCCTCGGGCTGCTCGGAGCGCTCGTCGCCATCCCGGGGGCCGCCAGCATCCTGATCATCTATAGGCAGGTGGTGATCCCGCGCCAGAACGAGCGGTGACGGATGCCGCGGCATCCCGAACCCGCTGGTCAGCCCTCGACGACCGGGCCCTCCCACGCGGTCGGCAGCGGAAGCGCGTCGGGGTTCACGGCGGCGACGATCTCGGTGAGGACGCGCCGGGTCTGATTCTCGCCCACCCAGAGGTGCTTGCCGCCCTCGACGGGGATGATGACGGCCTCCGGCACGCTCGCGAAGCGGTCGGCTGCGGCATCCGGTCGCAGGTAGTCGTCGAACTCGGGCACGAGGACGATCATTCGTCGCCGATCGCCGGCCCACGCGGCGATGTCCTCGTCGGTCGCGCGGTGGAGCGGCGGGGAGAGGAGCACGGCTCCTTCGACGTCGTGGTCCCGACCGTACTTGAGTGCCAGCTCGGTGCCGAACGACCAGCCGACGAGCCAGGGGCGTGGCAGGGAGCGCTCGCGCACGAAGTCGAGGGCGGCCGCGACATCGAACGCCTCGGCGCGTCCGCCGTCGAAGGCTCCCTCGCTCGTCCCCCGGGGAGAGGACGTGCCGCGGGTGTTGAACCGGAGCACCGCCAGGTCGGCGAGGGCGGGCAGCCGTCCGGCGGCCTTGCGGAGGATGTGGGAGTCCATGAAGCCGCCTGCGGTGGGCAGCGGATGCAGCGTCACGAGTGTCGCGACGGGCTCACGATCCTCCGGCAGGGCGAGCTCCCCCACCAGAGTGAGGCCGTCGATCGTCTCGAGCTCCACCTCCTCACGACGGGCGGGAAGGAGCATCGGTCCGCGGATCTCCATGTCGATCGATCCTCTGCGAGGGGCCGTCAGGCCGTTTTCCAACAGTGCTGGTGCCAGTGCCGGCGGCCCGCGAGGTCGGCGCGGTCGCCGAGCACCCCGTCTGCCCGCCAGGTCACGACGTGGGCGACGCCCACGGCGATCTCGCGCCCGCAGCCCGGGCACGTGTAGGTCTTCTGAGCCTGGGCCGCGGAGACCGGCTGCACGGTCCACTCCACCCCACGGCGCATCTCGGTGCGCTTCCAGCCCGCCACCAGGCGCTCGAAGGAGTCATCGCCGGCCGAGTCGTTGCGCCGGCGGTTCGACCGCGGCATCGCGGTCAGTACCAGCCGACGCTCTGCGAGTGGCCCCAGGCGCCGCAGGGCGTGCCGTAGCGACCGCCGATGTAGCCCAGTCCCCACGCGATCTGCGTCGCCGGGTTCGTCTCCCAGTCCGCGCCGGCGCTGCCCATCTTGTTGCCGGGGAGCGCCTGCGGGATGCCGTAGGCACCGCTGGAAGCGTTGTAGGCGTTGACGCGCCAGCCGGACTCTTTGTTCCACAGCGCCACGAGGCAGGCGAATTCAGCGTCGCCCCAGCCGCGCGCGAGGACCATCTCGTAGGCGATGGCCTGAGCGGTTCCGGGATCGGGCGTGACGAACGGCGGCGCCCAGCCGGTCGACGTCGACTCGGCCTCGGTCTCCACCACCACGGGCGGAGGCGCGGGCTTCGGCTTGACGTACACCGAATAGCTGCCCCGGTCGAGCGCACGAGCGTCGGCGTCGCCCGTGGCCTCGTGGGAGGCGAACGACTGCACGTCGCCGATCGAGCTGGCGTAGAGCGAAACGGACTCGCCCTCCTCCGCGTTGGCGCCGCTCAGCGCCATGCCCGTGGGGCCGACGTAGGCGGCGACGAAGCCGACAGCGGCGAAGGCCGCGAACACGCCCAGCACGCCGCGCCGGCGGGACCAGCGCTGCTTCGGAACGGGGGCTCGACGAGAGCCGGCGGGCCGCGCATCCCCGAGGGGGGACACATCCTGTCGGCGCGAACGCCGCGTCGGGATCAGCTCGTTTCCGGAAGTCACAGTGCTGCGAGTCTACCGATCGACACGCCGGGGTGCCATCCGTGGGTCACGGGCGGCGTCACGACACCGCCAGCATGACCTCGACGACGGCGTCGAGCACAGCATCGACCTGAGCCTCGCGGTACCCGCCGCGCTGCATGCGGAATGCCACCGCCCGCACCTGCTCGACAGAGACGGAGTCGTCCGTCTCGAGGTATCGGGCGATCTTGTCGGTCACGAGATCGACCTCGTCGATCCGGTAGCCGTAGCGCAGTGACGACACGCGATCGAACCGCCGGCCACGCGGTCGCGAGAGCCGGTCGAGCACGGCCTGGGCGGTGTCGCGGGTCTGACCGACCCACGCCCGCACCCCTCCGCGACCCGACATGGCCGCCTCGCGCTCCCGTGCCGCGAACGCGTCCTCGATGCGACCCAGAGCCGCGTCGACCGAGGCGATGGCGTAGCCGCGCCGCACCAGGGGGAACGCGGCACGGCGCACATCGGCCGATGTCAAGGCTTCGTCGCCGAGCTCGAACGCGGCGCGGGCCCTGCTCAGGAACGCGTCGACCGCCGCCTTGTCGTAGCCCTTCTCCCGGCCGCGCGTCTCGGGGAATGCCGCCGGTGCGGGTGCGGGTGCCGTCGTCATGCTGCCGCCAGAGGGGTGAAGAGGTAGTAGAGCGCCAGCGCGGCGGCCGTCGAAGGCAGGATCGAGTCCAGCCGGTCGAGCACGCCGCCGTGCCCGGGCAGCCACGAGCTCATGTCCTTGATGCCCAGGTCGCGCTTGATCATCGACTCACCCAGGTCGCCGACCGTCGCCGTGCCCAGGATCACCACGCCGATCACGACGCCCATCCACCAGTCGAGCCCGAGCAGGAAGATCGCCAGCAGCACCCCGGCCACGGCCGAGGCGAGCACAGCGCCCGCGAAGCCCTCCCAGGTCTTCTTCGGACTGATCTTCGGAGCCATCGGATGGCGCCCGAACGACAGACCGGCCGCGTACGCGCCGGTGTCGGCGGCGACCACGACGGCGATGAACGAGAGGACCCACCACTCGCCGCCCTCCTGGGCGAGCAGCAGCACGCACAGACTCGCGAAGAACGGCACGTAGAGCTGGACGAACCCGGCGATCAGCACGTCGGCGAGCACGTTGCCGTACGTGCGGCCGTCGTGCGACGCCATCTGCGCCAGGAGTCGCCAGCTCACCACCACGGCCACCGCGACGAAGACGACGACCCAGAGGAGCCACGCCTGCAGGAAGTAGCCCGCGAGAACGACGATCTCGCCCGCGATGAGCTGCGGAACGACGTCGACCCTTCGCCCCGAGGCGCGCAGTGCGCGTGAGAACTCGTACACCCCGAGACCGACGGCGGCCACCGCGAAGACGAGGAAGAGCTGCTTGACGAAGATCAGTGAGCCGAGGAACACCGCGCCGGCGGCGACGCCGATGAGGATCGCGAGGATGAGGTCGCGGCCGGTGCGCTGCTTGATGCGCTCATTGGCCTCCTCGAACTCGGCTCGCGCGTGGGCGACCTGGCTCTCAAACTCGGTCCGCGCCGCCCGCAGATGCGTCTGCAGCGCAGGCGAGCCGGCCGCCGTCAGCGCGTCGCCGCCGGGCAGGGGCGGAACCGGCGGGATCGAGTCCAGCGGGGCGTCCGACGCTGCGACCGCCTCGGCGCGACGCGCCTCAGCGGCCTCGCGACGGGTCAGAGGCGCATCGGAAGCGGCCTGCTCGCCCCCGGGCGATTCACCGGATGCTTCGTCCATCCGTTCCTCAGACCTCGAGGAGCTCCGCCTCTTTGCGCTTGAGCGCCTCGTCGATGGCATCGACGTGCGCGCGCGTGAGGGCGTCGAGCTCTTTCTCGGCACGGTTCAGTTCGTCTTCGCCGACCTCGCTCTTGAGGGCGTCGATGTCGTCCTTGGACTTGCGGCGGATCCCGCGGAGGTGGACCTTGTGGTCCTCGCCCTTGGACCGCACGAGCTTCACGTACTCCTTGCGGCGCTCCTCGGTCAGCTCGGGCATCGTGATGCGCACGATGTTGCCGTCGTTGGTCGGGTTCACGCCGAGATTCGGGATGTCGCGGATGGCCTGCTCGATGCCCTTCAGCGCCGACTTGTCGTACGGCGTGATGATGAGCGAGCGCGCCTCCGGGTTGTTGATCGATGCAAGCTGGGCGAGCGGCGTCGGGGTGCCGTAGTAGTCCACGAGCACCTTCTGGAAGAGCTGCGGGTTGGCCCGTCCGGTGCGAACGGTCGCGAAGTCCTCCTTCGCAGCCTCGACGGCGCGGTCCATGCGCGCTCCGGCATCGGCCAAGACGTCCGCGATCACAGTGTCTCCTTCAGTGGGTGGGGCTCGACCAGTCTACTCAGGGCGGGGTTTCACGCCGTGACCAGCGTGCCGATCGACTCGCCCAGAAGGGCGCGCGTGACGTTGCCCGCCGGCTCCATGCCGAACACCCGCATGTCCATCTTGTTGTCCATGCACAGGCTGAACGCCGTGGAATCCACGACCTTCAGTCCGCGCTGCAGCGCGTCGAGGTAGGTGATGCGATCGATCTTGGTGGCGGAGGCATCCTTCTTGGGATCCGCGGTGTAGACGCCGTCGACGCCGTTCTTTGCGACGAGGACCTCCTGCGCGTCGATCTCGAGTGCGCGCTGGGCGGCGACGGTGTCGGTGGAGAAGTAGGGCAGACCGGCCCCGGCGCCGAAGATCACGACGCGGCCCTTCTCCATGTGACGCTCCGCGCGACGCGGGATGTAGGGCTCGGCGACCTGCGTCATCGAGATCGCCGACTGCACGCGGGTGGCGGCGCCGGCCTGCTCGAGGAAGTCCTGGAGGGCGAGGGCGTTCATGACGGTGCCGAGCATGCCCATGTAGTCGGCACGGCCGCGATCCATGCCGCGCTGGCTGAGCTCGGCACCGCGGAAGAAGTTGCCGCCGCCGACGACGACCGCGATCTCCACCCGGTCCACCGCCTCGGCGATCTCGCGCGCCATCTGGCTCACGACGTCGGGATTGACCCCGAGCTGACCGCCTCCGAACGCTTCGCCCGACAGCTTCAGGAGGACGCGGCGGCGCCCGGTGTTCTCATTGATCACGACGGATCCTCTCGTTGACGACAACCTACCGAAGGGCATGAGAAAAGGCCCGCACCGGCGACGATGCGGGCCTTCTCGACGTGCTAAGCGCCGACCTTGAAACGGGCGAAGCCCGTCAGGGTCAGTCCGGCGTCCTTGGCGACCTGGGCCACGGACAGCTTGTTGTCCTTGGCGTAGTCCTGGTCGAGCAGCGCCACCTGCTTGAAGAAGGCGTTGACACGGCCCTCGACGATCTTCGGCAGGGCGGCCTCGGGCTTGCCCTCGTTGCGGGAGATCTCGGTGACGATCTCGCGCTCCTTGTCGACATCGGCCTCGGGCACCTCGTCGCGCGAGAGGTAGGTCGGGTTGGCGAACGAGATGTGCTGCGCGAGGCTGCGCGCGGTCTCGGCGTCGTCACCCGTATAGGCGAGCACCACGCCGACCTGCGGGGGCAGGTCCTTGCTGGTGCGGTGAAGGTAGATCTCGAACTTGTCGCCCGACAGCGTCCGCACGCGGCGCAGTTCGACCTTCTCGCCGATGATCGCGGCCTCGTCCGAGATGAGCTCGGCGACGGTCTGGGATCCAGCGGGAGCCGCGAGGGCGGCCTCGGCCGAGTCGGCGCCGGCGGCCGCAGCGGCCTCGAGGACCTTGTCGGCAAGCGCGATGAAGCGCTCGTTCTTCGCGACGAAGTCGGTCTCGGTGTTGAGCTCGATGATCGTGACCCTGCCATCGACCTCCTTCGCCGTGACGAGGCCCTCGCTGGTGGAGCGGTCGGCGCGCTTGGCGTTGCCCTTCGCGCCCTTGAGGCGGAGGATCTCGACGGCCTTCTCGAGGTCGCCGTCGGCCTCCTCGAGGGCCTTCTTGGTGTCGACCATGCCGGTGCCGAGCTGCTCGCGCAGCGCCTTGATGTCGGCGATCGTGAAGTTTGCCATGGGTGGCGGCTCCTTGATTGTGGGAATTCTCAGGGGATGCCTCGGCGGGGCCGCAGAACACGACCCCGCCGAGTTGCCTTGCGGCGGGTGCTTACTTCTCTGCGGCCTCGATGTCGGCGACGGCCTCAGCGGCCAGCTCCTCGGCGACGTCCTCGGCGATGACGGCCTCCGCGGCCAGCTCCTCGGCGACGGCCTCGACTACGACGGCCTCGACGGCCAGCTCCTCAGCGGCGGCCTCGTCGCCGGCGGCCTCGGCCTCGACGGCCTCGACGGCCAGCTCGACGGCAACGGCCTCTGCGGCGACGGCCTCCGCGGCCAGCTCCTCAGCGGCGGCCTCGACGACGACGGCCTCGGCAGCCTCGACGGCGGCGCCCTGCTCGAGCAGCTCGCGCTCCCAGTCGGCGAGGGGCTCGGCGTCGGCCGACTCCTCGGTGGGCTGGTGACGCTGGATCAGGCCCTCGGCCGCGGCGTCGGCGATGATGCGCGTGAGCAGGCTCACGGAGCGGATCGCGTCGTCATTGCCGGGGATCGGGTACTGGAACTCGTCCGGGTCGGCGTTGGTGTCGAGGATGCCGATGACCGGGATGCCGAGCTTCGTGGCCTCGTTGACCGCGAGGTGCTCGCGCTTGGCGTCGATGACCCAGATCGCCGAGGGCGTCTTCTGCAGGTTGCGGATGCCGCCGAGCGACTTGTGGAGCTTGTCGAGCTCGCGCTTCTTGATCAGCAGCTCCTTCTTGGTGAAGCCGCTCGCAGCCGGGTCGTCGAAGTTGAGCTCCTCGAGCTCCTTCATGCGCGCGAGGCGCTTGGACACGGTCTGGAAGTTGGTGAGGAGGCCACCGAGCCAGCGCTGGTTCACGTAGGGCTGGCCGACGCGGGTCGCCTGCTCGGCGACGATCTCCTGGGCCTGCTTCTTGGTGCCGACGAAGAGGATGGTGCCGCCGTGGGCGACGGTCTCCTTGACGAACTCGTACGCCTTGTCGATGTACGTCAGCGACTGCTGCAGGTCGATGATGTGGATGCCGCTGCGCTCCGTGAGGATGAAGCGCTTGACCTTCGGGTTCCACCGGCGAGTCTGGTGCCCGAAGTGGACGCCGCTGTCGAGCAGCTGGCGGATGGTGACGACGGCCATGGCCGTTCTCCTGTTCTGGCGCTCGCGCGCCTCTTGCGGTTGTGTCAGCGCCGGCGGAGGGCCGGCGAGCCTGGTGCCCGGCACACGCCCGCCCGCAGTTGCGGGACCGATGGGAGTGGATGCCGCACCGCCCGGTCGTGGACCGTTCGCGGTGCTCTGGGCACGCGGAGTCACCCCGACGAGCGGGGTGCGGCATCCAGTGTATCAGCAGCCGTCTCCTCCCGACTGCGGCGGCCGCGGCATCCGTCCACCGTTCTCCCCGTCGCGACGATGGTGCGCGCCCGGCCCGCGAACCTGGAGCGATGACGCCCTCGCGCACCGCCCTCCGTTCCCCCGCAGCGGTCTTCGCGATCGCCGCCGTGCTCGCGCTCGGGCCGATTCCCGCGCAGGCGACGACGACGGATGCCGCGCCGCCACCGCTCATCGACGGTGTGGCCGCCGACTGGGTCTGGCCGCTCTCGGCCTTCCGTCTGGAGCGGGCGTTCGAGGCTCCCGCTCATCGCTACGGCGCGGGGCATCGCGGAATCGACCTGCGCGGCGATCCGGATGCTGCGGTGCGGGCACCCGCCTCGGGGATGATCGCGTTCTCCGGAACGGTGGCCGGTCGCGGCATCCTGACGATCGACCATGGCGACGGACTCGTGACCACGCTGGAACCCGTCGAGTCCGAACTCGCCGCCGGCGCCCTCGTCGAACGCGGACAGGAGGTCGCCGTCCTCGCACTCGGGGGTCACGCTGCAGCGGGCGCCCTGCACTTCGGGGTGCGTCTGGACGGCGACTACGTCAATCCGATGCTGCTGTTCGGCGAGGTTCCTCGCGCCGTGCTGCTCCCCTGCTGCTGAGCGGTCAGGCGCGCGGGTGCGCGAGGCGATAGGTCGCGGTGAGACGCTCGCTCGACACGTGCGTGTAGATCTGCGTCGTGCCGAGGCTCGCGTGCCCGAGGATCTCCTGCACGGCGCGCAGGTCGGCGCCGCCGTCCAGGAGGTGCGTCGCGGCGGAGTGGCGCAGTGCGTGCGGACCGACCGCTCCGCCGAGCTGCGGGCCGAGCGCGCGCGCGACGACGTCGTACACCGCCCGGGTGCCCAGCCGTCCCCCGCGGGTGCCGAGGAACACCGCCGCGCTGTCGCGGGTCTGTCGGCGCGCGAGCAGCGTCGGGCGCCCCCGCACGAGGTAGGCATCCAGGGCACGCGCGGCGCCGCCGCCGTACGGCACCACCCGGTCCTTCGAGCCCTTGCCGAGCACGCGCGCGGTGCGCCGGTCGCGATCCAGATCGTCGACGTCCAGGCCGCACAGCTCCGATACGCGCACGCCGGCGCCGTAGAGGAACTCGAGCAGGGCGTGGTCGCGCAGGGCGAGAGGATCGCCGTCGGCAGCGGCCGCGCCCGCCAGATCCAGCACGCTGGCCACGGCATCCGCGGTCGCCACCTTCGGAAGCGTCCGCCCCCGCTTCGGGGCGACCAGCCGCAGCGCCGGGTCGTCGGCGAGGAGCCCGGCGTCGTGCGCCCAGGCGAAGAACCCGCGCGCCGTTGAGGTGCGACGGGCGATGGTCGAGCGGGCGTCCCCCCGCTGCGTCGCGCGCCACACCCACTCGCGCAGCGACTCGAGGTCGATGGCCGCCAGCTCGATGTCGCCGGTCGCGGCCGCGAGGTCGGAGAGGTCGCCGCGGTACGCGCGCACGGTCGCCGGCGACAGCCGCCGCACGTCGGCGAGCTGGCGCGCGTAGGCGTCAGCGGCTTCCTCCAGCCTCATGGGTCCAGCTTGCTCCTGCCCCCGCATGCACGGGCGACGACTCTCCGTGGAGGATCTCCCGCCTCCTCCACAGGGTCGCTTCCCGGCCACCTCTGCACGGAGCCGGTCGACCCCGCCCCGCCGCCCCGCGGGCGTTGCCACCATCGCCTCATGGCAGACAAGGACGAGCTGGGGCGCGCCGGCGAGGAACGGGCGGCGCGCTACCTCGCCGAGGCCGGCTACGACGTGGTCGCGCGCAACTGGCGGTGCGCGGCGGGTGAGATCGACATCGTCGCGGTCGACGCCGGCACTGTGGTCGTGGTGGAGGTGAAGACGCGCCGCACCGAGGCCTTCGGCCACCCGTTCGAGGCGATCGACCCGCGCAAGCGCGCCCGCCTGTGGCGCCTGGCCATGGCCTGGACCGCCGTCCACCGCGACATCGTGCAGCACCGGCGCCTGCGGATCGACGCGATCGCCGTCCTCGGCGCCGACGCCCGCACCGCGCACCTCGAGCACCTCGTCGACGTGGAGGTGCCGTGAGCGTCGCACGCACGTGGTCGGTGGCCCTCGTGGGCGTCGACGGAGATCTGGTCGAGGTCGAGGCAGACCTCTCGCAGCAGACGCCGGAGTTCAAGATCATCGGGCTTCCGGACAAGGCGCTCGGCGAGGCGGTGCGCCGGGTGCACAACGCATGCGCCAATACGGGCGTCCCACTGCCGCGGCGCCGGCTCACGGTCAACCTCTCCCCCGCCAGCCTCCCGAAGCAGGGGTCTGGCTTCGACGTGGCCATCGCCGTCGCATGCCTCGCGACCGAAACGGCGATGGATGCCGCATCCCTGGCGTCGACGGTCCACCTCGGCGAACTCGGACTCGACGGGCGGCTGCGCCCGATCCCGGGTGTGCTCCCCGCGGTCCTCGCCGCACTGCGAGCCGGACGCACGCGTGTCGTCGTGCCCTGGGCCAATCGCGAAGAGGCAGCGCTCGTCACGGGGATCGAGGTGGTCGGCGCCGTGAACCTCGCGCAGTGCCTCGCCCTGCACGGCGCAGACGTCGAGGTCCCCGATGACGAGCCGATCGAGCTGTCCGGCGACGCGCCCACCGAGGAGGACCAGCCCGATCTGGCCGACGTGATCGGCCAGCGCGAGGCCGTCGAAGCCCTCATCGTGGCAGCGGCCGGGGGCCACCACCTGATGATGTGCGGACCGCCCGGAGCCGGCAAGACGATGCTCGCACGCCGGCTTCCCGGCATCCTCCCACCGCTCGACGATCACGCGGCGCTCTCCAGCGCGTCGATCCGCAGCCTCTCCGGCGCCCGCGTCGTCGAACTGTCGCGCACTCCTCCGTTCGAGGCTCCGCACCACAGCGCGAGCATGGCCGCGCTCGTCGGCGGCGGCTCGCGCACCGTGCGGCCCGGAGCGATCGCCCGCGCCACCGAGGGAGTGCTCTTCCTCGACGAGGCGGGCGAGTTCACCGCCGGGTCGCTCGACGCCCTCCGCCAGCCGCTCGAGAGCGGCTCGATCACGATCCACCGGGCCGGAGCGACGGCGGCCTTCCCCGCACGCTTCCAGCTCGTGCTCGCGACAAACCCGTGCCCGTGCGGCGACTACGGGATCCGCGGCGGCACGTGCACGTGCCCGCCGGCGGCGATCCGCCGCTATCTCGGTCGCCTGTCCGGTCCGCTGCTCGATCGCATCGACATCGAGCTCACGCTCGCACGGGTCTCGGTCGCGCAGCGGGGGCACCAGGCCGCGGTGACCACGACGGCGGAGGCGCGGGCCCGCGTCGCCGACGCGCGAGCGCGCACCGCCGAGCGCCTGGCGGCGCTCCCCTGGCGCCTCAACGCCGATGTCCCCGGCTCGTGGCTCCGCGAGGGCCCCAGCGCGCCGCCGCCCGAGGTCAGGCGTCCCCTCGACGCGGCGCTGCATCGCGGGGCGCTCACACTGCGGGGATACGACCGCGTGCTGCGCGTGGCGTGGTCGCTCGCGGACCTCGCCGGACGATCCACGCTCTCCGCCGACGACCTGGGCCGTGCCCTCTACCTCAAGAAAGGACTCGCCCGATGACCCGATTCGCCCTCGACCCGGCCGCCGCCCGACGCGCACTCGGAGGCCACCTCGACGCAGAGGCGGACGACGCGGCGGCGGTGGATCGCTATGCCACGGTCGTGTGGGCGCACCTCGTCGAACCGGGCGACGGCGTCGCCGGGCGCCTGGTCGCCGCGCACGGCCCGATCCGCGCCCTCGAGGTGGCGCTGGGCGAGCACGACACGGTGGCGGTGCCGGCATCCGACCTTCGCGACGGACGGAAGCGCTGGATGCTCCGGCTCGACCCCGACGGGGTCGCACACGGTCTCCGCTCCGCCGACCGCTCCTCCGTCACGATCGTCACGCGCGCCGATCCCGAGTGGCCGGACCAGCTCGACGACCTCGGCATGCACGCACCGCACTGCCTGTGGGTGCGCGGGGATCGCGCCGTGCTCGCGCGGCTGCGCCCATCTGTCGCCATCGTCGGGGCGCGCGCGGCCACGTCCTACGGAGACCACGTCGCCCTGGAGCTCTCGGCCGATCTTGCGGGCGGCGGGCTGCCGGTGATCTCGGGCGGCGCCTATGGCATCGACGGCGCCGCCCATCGCGCCGCGCTCGAGGTCGGCGGCATGACGGTCGCACTCCTCGCCGGCGGGGTCGACCGCAGCTACCCCGCCGGGCACGCCGGCCTCATCGAACGGATCGCCGCCGGCGGAGCGGTCATCAGCGAGGTGCCCTGCGGCGCGGCGCCGACGAAGTGGCGCTTCCTCCAGCGCAACCGGCTGATCGCCGCGCTCAGCGACGCCACCGTGGTCGTCGAAGCGGGGTGGCGCAGCGGATCCCTCAACACGGCCGGGCACGCCGCCTCGCTCGGACGGCCGCTGGGCGCCGTCCCGGGACCTGTCACCTCCGCCGCCTCTGCAGGGACCCACCGACTGCTGCGCGAGTACGACGCCGCGTGCATCACGAGCGCCGCAGACGTGCGGGAGCTCCTCGGGCTCCCGCACG
>NZ_JAYRDE010000060.1:0-18109 GCF_041909575.1 Microbacterium sp.
GGTGGGTGAGGACCCGCATCCAGGACTCCTCCCCACCACACAGCTCCTTCGCCTTCCCCAGCGGGATGGGTCCGATGCCTTCCACCGTCGCCGGGCCCAGCCCCCGACCGTGCCGGTCCGCGTCGTCCTCAGCAAGCAGCGCCAGGGCCGGGACGGTGACCGTCACGCTGGCACGGATCCCGCGAGCCTGGGGGTGGGTGTCGGTGTTCCCGTCGATGAGGAGGTCGCCGAGCACGTCGGCGCGGGTCTGATCCACCGTCCGGGAATCCTCGAGCTGAGGGGTCTCTTCGGTGGTGGTGGCGCGGCGTCCGGTGAGGGTTTTGGCGATCGCGGTGAGGCGGGAGTGGATGGCGTGGGCCTCCACCGCGGGCAGGAACGCGTGCAGCCACGCCATCCCGTCCGCGGCGGGTTCGATCACCACCCGCCGGGCCCGGAGGGCCTCCTCATGCCGGGCCGTCAGCGTCGCGGCCTCCTCGGTTTCGACGAGGCGTTGCAGGCAGCGGCGGAACGATCCGACCGGCAGTTCCTCGGCCCACGCCACCGCCTGGGCGGTGAGCCGTTCCCGCACGGCCGGGGTGGCGGCATCCAGAAGCTGCGCCAGCACCTGCGCGTGCTGCTCCGTCATCCCACCCCGCCCCAACGAGTCCAGCGCGGTCGGGTAGCGGTGCACCAGCGCCTCGGCGAGGGCCATCAGCATCCCCGCGGCATGCTCGGTGACCCGCAGCGCCGCCGCCAACTCCAACCGCACCGAGCGTTCCACGATCTGCACCGTGCCCCCGCCATACCGCCCCGGGTCGGCCAACGCGTTGCGCCGCAACCCCTCCACCCGCTCCAACCGCTGCGCCGCGAACACCGACATCATCACCGCGACATCGGTCACCAACTCCACATCATCCGGCACCACCGGCACCCGACCCGCGACCTCGGCATCCCAGACCAGATCCGCCGGCACCATGTCGAAGAACCCCGCATCATCGGGCACCCGGTCGAAGAACCCGGGACCCGGCTCATCCGGCGGCGTGAATGTCATACCCCAGACATTAGAACATACCTCCGACATTCCCCCGGCCGCCCCGAACCGACCCGCATCAGGAGGTGCGGCATCCGCTCCCACGGCAAGATGAGGGGGTGAGTGCCTACGCCCGTCCGCCGATCGATGCGCCGCTCATCCGCGACTCCGAAGGGAACGTCATCGACTTCGGCCGCCGGTGGAGCGGCCATCCTCCCGAGGAGCTGTACTCCGTGGACGCGTACCCCGAGCGGTTCGCGCCGATCCACACGATCGCGGACGCCCTCATCACGCACCTGCGCGACGCCTACGAGGTCGAGGTCACCGAAGGCGCACACCTCGCCGCGGACCTTCTCCACCCGGCCGTCGACGTCGTGCGCGCGGTACGCCTCCGGCCCGTCGATCCACGCTGCGCCCCGCTCACGTTCGTCTGCACGGGCTATCCGGGCGTCGTCCTGCACGCCGGGCTCCTGCACGACTTCCACCATCCCGTGTGCGGCTGCGAGGCGTGTGATTCCACCTGGGAGTCGGAAGCCGACGACCTGGAGCGACACGTCCTCGCCGTCGCCTCCGGCCACTACCGCGAGACGATCGATCGCGGGATCAGCGCCGGGGTCGGCTATGCATTCACCTTCCCCGACGGAACGTCGTCAGGGCGTTCCCGCGCGCGCGACATGCCCGCCGCCCGGCTGAGAGCGGCGAAGCCGATTCTCCGTGCACTCCCGGACGGCTGGGCTCCCTGGCCCCGAGCGGCAGGAACCGCCCCGAGCGCGCACGCGGACTAGCGCTGCTTCTCCTGGCTGCGCGCGAGCGAGCCGATCGTCGGAATCTCGCTCGTCGCGCCACGCGCCACCGGAATGCGGGTGCCGAGCACCTGCGATACGACGTCCTGAGCGATCTTGGCCGGGGTGAGCCCGGCGTCCTCGAGGATCTGCTCCCGGCTGGCGTGGTCGATGAACTCGTCGGGCACGCCCAGTTCGTCCACCGCGGTGTCCACGCCCGCTTCACGCAGGACCTGACGCACGCGGGTGCCGATGCCGCCGACGCGGATGCCGTCCTCGATCGTGATCACGAGGCGGTGGGATGCCGCGAGCTCGACGATCGACGGCTGCACCGGGATCGCCCAGCGGGGATCGACGACGGTCGCCCCGATGCCCTGCGCGCGCAGACGCTCGGCGACGTCGACCGCGATGTGCGCCATCGGGCCGATTCCGACGATGAGCACGTCGTGCGCATCGGCGCGCACGAGGACGTCCACGCCGTCCTCGAGCCGCTCGATCGCCGGCAGCTCGGGGCTGACCCCGCCCTTCGGGAAGCGGATGACCGTGGGTCCGTCGTCGACGAGGACCGCCTCGTTGAGGACCTCGCGCAGGCGAACCTCGTCGCGCGGCACCGCGATGCGGATGTGAGGCACGATCTGCAGCATCGCGAGGTCCCAGATGCCGTGGTGGCTCGGCCCGTCGGGGCCCGTGACGCCGGCCCGATCGAGCACGAAGGTCACTCCTGCACGGTGGAGCGCGACATCCATCAGCACCTGGTCGAAGGCGCGGTTCATGAAGGTCGCGTAGATGGCCACGACGGGATGCAGTCCGCCGAATGCGAGGCCGGCGGCGGAGGCGACGGCGTGCTGCTCGGCGATGCCGACGTCGTAGACGCGGTCGGGGAAGCGCTGGGCGAACGGCAGCAGGCCGGTCGGGCGCAGCATGGCGGCCGTCATCGCGATGATGTCGTCGCGCCGCTCCCCCACGGTCACCAGCTCGTCGGCGAAGACATCCGTCCAGGCCGTGGTGCCGCCTGAGCCGCCCACCGTCTTGCCGGTCGCCGGGTCGATCTTGCCCACGGCGTGGAAGGCGTCGGCCTCGTCGTCGAGCGCGGGCTGGTACCCGCGTCCCTTCTCGGTGATGGCGTGGACGATGACCGGCGCCCCGTAGGTCTTGGCCAGTTCCAGGGTCTCGATGAGCGACGGCAGGTCGTGGCCGTCGACGGGCCCGAGGTACTTGATGTCGAGATTGGAGTAGAGGGCGGCGTTGTTGGTGAAGCGCGACAGGAAGCCGTGCGTGCCGCCGCGCACGCCGCGGTAGACGGCGCGCCCGGCCGGCCCGAGCCTGCGGAAGAAGGTGTCGGAGCCGCGGTGCAGGTTGCGGTAGGCCTCGGCCGTGCGCACCCGGTTCAGGTAGCGGGCCATGCCGCCGATCGTGGGCGCGTACGAGCGGCCGTTGTCGTTCACGACGATGACGAGGTTGCGGTCGTTGTCGTCGGAGATGTTGTTGAGGGCCTCCCACGTCATGCCGCCCGTGAGCGAGCCGTCGCCCACGACGGCGATGACGTGACGGTCCTTGCGGCCGGTGCGCGTGAGTGCCCGCGAGACGCCGTCCGCCCAGCTGAGCGAGCTCGACGCATGAGACGACTCGACGACGTCGTGGGGGCTCTCCGAACGCTGCGGGTAGCCCGCGAGCCCACCGCGCGAGCGCAGCTCCGAGAAGTCCTGCCGGCCGGTGAGGAGCTTGTGCACGTAGGACTGGTGCCCGGTGTCGAAGATGAACGGGTCCGCCGGGGAGTCGAACACGCGGTGCAGCGCGATGGTCAGTTCCACGACACCGAGGTTCGGGCCGAGGTGCCCTCCCGTCCGTGCCACGTTCTCGATGAGGAATCCGCGAACCTCTTCGGCCAGTTCTTCGAGCTGTTCGGTGCTCAAGGCGTCGAGGTCGCGGGGTCCGGTGATCGACGACAGCAGCGACATCCGCGCTCCCTTCCAGGCCCGGCTGGGCCTTGTCAGTCTACCCGTGACATGCCGGAGGGGCCGGGGCGCATGAGCGCTCCCCGGCCCCTCCGGTCAGGTGTCAGACCAGCGAGCGGAGCACGTACTGCAGGATGCCGCCGTTGCGGTAGTAGTCGGCCTCACCGGGGGTGTCGATGCGCACGACCGCGTCGAACTCCACGGTCTGCTTGCCCTCGGCCGAGAACTCGCTCGGTGCGGCGGTCACGCGCACCGTCTTGGGCGTGACGCCCTCGTTGAGCTGCTCGAGCCCGGAGATCGAGACGATCTCGGTGCCGTCGAGGCCGAGTGACTCCCACGACTTGCCGGCAGGGAACTGCAGCGGCACGACGCCCATGCCGATGAGGTTGGAGCGGTGGATGCGCTCGAAGCTCTCGGTGATGACCGCCTTGACGCCCAGCAGGCTGGTGCCCTTCGCCGCCCAGTCGCGCGACGAGCCGGAGCCGTACTCCTTGCCGCCGAAGATGACCAGCGGCGTGCCCTCGGCCTGGTAGTTCTGGCTCGCGTCGTAGATGAACGACTGCGGGCCGCCCTCCTGCGTGAAGTCGCGGGTGAAGCCGCCCTCCACGATCGCACCGTCGTTGACGGCGCTCACGAGGAGGTTCTTCAGGCGGATGTTGGCGAACGTGCCCCGGATCATCACCTCGTGGTTGCCGCGGCGCGAGCCGTAGGAGTTGAAGTCCTTCTGCGAGACGCCGTGCTCGGTGAGGTACTGCGCGGCGGGCGTGCCGGCCTTGATGTTGCCGGCGGGGCTGATGTGGTCGGTCGTGACCGAGTCGCCGAGCGTGGCCAGCACGCGTGCACCCTGGATGTCTGCGACCGGCGTGAGCTCCATGGTCATGCCGTCGAAGTACGGCGCCTTGCGAACGTACGTCGAGTCGGCGTCCCATTCGAAGATGGGGCCGGTGGGGGTGGGCAGGCTCGTCCAGCGCTCGTCGCCGTCGAAGACGGTCGCGTACTGCTTGATGAACTGCTCACGCGAGATCGACGAGTCGATGATCGCCTGCACCTCGTCGGTCGCGGGCCAGATGTCCTTGAGGAACACGTCGTTGCCGTCGAGGTCCTTGCCGAGCGGGTCGGTCTCGAAGTCGAAGTTCATCGAGCCCGCCAGCGCGTACGCCACGACGAGCGGCGGCGAGGCGAGGTAGTTCATCTTCACATCGGGGCTGATGCGACCCTCGAAGTTGCGGTTGCCCGAGAGCACTGCGGTCACGGCGAGGTCGTGGTCGTTGATCGCGGCCGAGACCTCCTCGATGAGCGGGCCCGAGTTGCCGATGCAGATCGTGCAGCCGTAGCCCACGGTGAAGAATCCGACGCCTTCGAGGTCCTTGTCGAGTCCCGACTTCTCGTAGTAGTCGGTGACGACCTTCGAGCCCGGTCCGAGCGTGGTCTTGACCCACGGCTTGCGCTTGAGGCCCTTCTGGAGGGCCTTGCGGGCGAGGAGGCCCGCCGCGATCATCACCGACGGGTTCGACGTGTTCGTGCACGACGTGATCGCCGCGAGGGTGACCGCGCCGTTGTCGAGCACGTACGACTCGCCGTCGGGAGTCGTGACGCCGACGGGCTGCGACCACTCGGCGGGGCTGCCGCTGTTGATGTGGACCTCGCGGGTCGTCGGCTCCTCCTCGCCGGGCACGGCGCCCGGGTCGGACGCCGGGAACGAGTGCTTCGACTCGAGGTCGACGATGTCCTCCGACGTGCTCGCGGTCGCGTAGCTGAGGATGTCCTTCTCGAACTGCGCCTTGGACTCCGAGAGGAGGATGCGGTCCTGGGGGCGCTTCGGACCGGCGATCGAGGGGACCACCGTCGAGAGGTCGAGCTCCATGTACTCGCTGAAGGTCGGCTCGACCGAGGGGTCGTGCCAGAGCTTCTGCTCCTTGGCGTACGCCTCGACCAGTGCGACCGTCTGCTCGTCGCGGCCGGTGAGGCGCAGGTATTCGAGCGTCACGTCGTCGATGGGGAACATCGCCGCCGTCGAGCCGAACTCCGGGCTCATGTTGCCGATGGTGGCGCGGTTCGCCAGCGGCACCGAGGCCACTCCCGCGCCGTAGAACTCGACGAACTTGCCGACCACGCCGTGCTTGCGCAGCAGGTCGGTGATGGTGAGCACGACGTCGGTGGCCGTCACGCCGGCGGGGATCTCGCCGGTGAGCTTGAAGCCCACGACGCGCGGGATGAGCATCGAGACGGGCTGGCCGAGCATGGCCGCCTCGGCCTCGATGCCGCCGACGCCCCAGCCGAGCACGCCCAGGCCGTTGACCATCGTGGTGTGCGAGTCCGTGCCGACGCACGTGTCGGGGTAGGCCCGGAGCACGCCGTCGACGGTGCGGTCGTAGATGACCTTGGCCAGGTGCTCGATGTTCACCTGGTGCACGATGCCGGTGCCCGGAGGGACGACCTTGAAGTCGTCGAACGCGGTCTGGCCCCAGCGGAGGAACTGGTACCGCTCGCCGTTGCGCTCGTACTCGATCTCGACGTTGCGCTCGAGCGCGTTCTCGGTGCCGAAGAGGTCGGCGATGACCGAGTGGTCGATGACCATCTCGGCGGGCGAGAGCGGGTTGATGCGGCTCGGGTCGCCGCCGAGAGCCGTCACGGCCTCGCGCATGGTCGCAAGGTCGACGATGCAGGGGACGCCGGTGAAGTCCTGCATGACCACGCGGGCCGGGGTGAACTGGATCTCCGTGTCGGGCTCGGCATCGGCATCCCACGACCCGAGCGCCTCGATCTGCGCCTTCGTGACGTTCGCGCCGTCCTCGGTGCGCAGCAGGTTCTCGAGCAGCACCTTCAGGCTGAACGGGAGCTTCTCGTGGCCCGCGACGGTGTCGATGCGGAAGATCTCGTAGTCGGTGCTGCCGACCGTCAGGGTGCTCTTGGCACCGAAGCTGTCAACCGTGGACACGTCTGTCTCCTTCGTCGGCGGCGGGAGCGGGCCGGAGCCCGGCACTCCCCATCTTCCCCCGCCCGGGATCCATCGGCTAGTGAGGATGACCTAATCCGCGGCGGGGTGAATTTATCTTGATATCAAGATAAATGTATCACTCCCCCGCTGCGTCGGCGTGCGCCTCGCGCGGCGGGTAGAGCGCCCGCACCGCGAGCCAGGTCACCGCGACGAGCGGCGCGAACAGCGGCAGTCCCATCACGAGCTTGAGCGTTCCGAGCGCCGTCACGTCACCCGCGAAGTACAGCGGCAGCTGCACGAGCAGACGCGCGGCGAACAGGGATGCCCAGGCGATCGCGAGCCAGAAGAAGACGCGGCGCTTGCGCTTGTCCGCCCGCCACGCGGTGCCCTCGCCCATCAGGAAGCCCACCGCGAGCCCGATCAGCGACCAGCCGATGAGCGCCGACACCAGGAAAGCCGTGCCGTAGACGGCGTTGGTGATGAAGCCCGGGATGAAGCTGTCCTCTCCGCGGCCGGTCAGCAGGGAGAGCCCGGCAGCCGCCGCCGCGGCGACGAGGCCGCCGATCGCGGCGTTGGCCGGCTGACGCTGCGCCAGCCGTACGAGGGTGAAGACCGCGGCGAGGCCCACGGAGAGCACGAGGCTGAGCAGCAGGTTGCCCGAGCGGGTGTCGGCGTCGTACGTGGCCGTCCAGGCCACGAGGAACACGACCCCCGGGAGCACCGACTCCAGCACACCGCGCCAGCCGCCCATGGCGGACCAGACGACGTGCCCGGTCGACGCGCCCTCCGCCGGGTCGAGTCCGGCGCGCCGCGCGGCGCCGCCGAGTGCGGCGCCGAGCAGGTCGGAAGCGGATGCCTCGGCCGCCGGCGGCGTGAGTTCGGGGCGACCCGGCACGTCGTCGCCGTCGTCGCCGTCGGTCCCGGGCGCGTCGGCGGGCTTCGCGTCGCTCACGCCGCGCCGGGGGTCGCGGGCATCCGCAGCGGGATGAGGTCGCGCGGTGGCATGGGCGTCCCGCCGCGCACCACCACGATCGACCGGAAGAGGTCCTCGACTGCCGCGGCCGCCTCGACATCGGAGGTGGCCGCTCCGCCGATCACACCGCGCAGGAACCAGCGCGGACCGTCGACGCCCACGAAACGCGCGAGGCGCTTGCCCGCGGTGCTGTCGGGCCCGGCCACGACGGGAACCTCCGCCAGGAGCTCCGGGCCGAGCGGGCCCTCGCGCTCCTCGACGCGCCCGCCCTGCTGGCGGATCTGCGCACGGATCTGCTCGCGGGTCTCCGCCCACAGGCCGACCGTGCGCGGGGCAGCGAAGGGCTGCACCTGCAGCGTGGACCCCGCGTAGTCGAGCCCGACGGCCACGATGCGCTTGGTCTGCTCCTCGACCTCGAGGCGCAGGTTGAGCCCCTCGCGCGGGAGGATCTTGATGCCGCCCAGGTCGATGTACGGCCGGACCGGGTTGGCCTCGGACTCGTCGAAGGGACCGGCGGTCGCGCGGTCCTCGGGTGCGTCCTTGCGGGGCGCGTCTGCGGGAGTGGGATCGGTCATGCCAGGACTCCGTCCTCTGTGTCTGTGCGGGTCGCGGGGAACCCGTAGCCGGTGGAGCCGAAGCCGCCCTCGCCTCGGACGCTCTCCGGCAGAGCCTCCACCGGGATGAATCGAACGCGGGGCACGGGCATCACGATGAGCTGGGCGATCCGATCCCCCACCGCGATGTCGTGGGCCGCGTCGGAGTCGGTGTTCAGCAGGATCACCTTGATCTCGCCGCGATAGCCCGCGTCGACGGTGCCGGGCGCGTTGACCACGGTGATGCCGTGCTTGGCCGCCAGCCCGCTGCGGGGGACGACGAATGCGACGTGCCCATCGGGCAGCGCGATGCGCACACCCGTGCCGACCATGGCACGCGCTCCGGGCTCGAGGCGCACCGCCTCGGCGGCGATGAGGTCGGCACCGGCGTCGCCGGGGTGCGCGTACACCGGGACGTCGGAAGCGATAATGGGGACGTCCACCGTTTCAGTCACCCAATGAGGGTAATGCAGAAGACAACGCTCGATGTCGGGGCCGGCGAGTATCGCGAGCGGCTCGGTCCGTCTTTGTGGACCCTGGTCAGCGCCGCCGTCGCCGGGCCGATGGCCGCACTCGTCTTCGCGCCGATCGACACGACGGCTGCGCTCGTCATCGGCGGTCTGGTCGCGGTCGCGGTGATCGCTCTCCTGGTGGCCGGCTCGCCGGTGCTGTCGGTGAAGGACGGGGAGCTGCGGGCCGGTCGGGCGCACATCGACGTCGCGCTCCTGGGCGACCCCGAGGCCTTCGCCGGCGAGGAGGCCCGTACGGCGCGCGGCCCCGGCCTGGATCCGCGCGCGTGGCACGTGATCCGAGGGGGGATCGACGGCGTCGTGGTGATGCCGGTGCTCGACCCCGACGACCCGACCCCGGCGTGGGTGGTGTCCACCCGCACGCCGGATCGGCTCGTCGCGGCGGTGCGTCGCGCTCAGCTCAGGCGGCGCACTCCGAGCAGATAGGTCCGCTCGCGGCGTCGTGGTCGAGCTGCGAACGGTGCTTCACGAGGAAGCAGTTGGAGCACGTGAACTCGTCCTCCTGCGGGGGCAGGACGACCACATCGAGCTCGAGGTCCGACAGATCCGCGCCAGGCAGTTCGAAGCCGGAGGGGTTGTCGGCGTCCTCCACATCGACCGCGCCGGAGAGCTTGTCGGGAACGCGCTCCTTGAGCGCCTCGATCGACTCGCTGTCGTCCTCGGTCTTGCGGGGGGCGTCGTAATCGGTGGCCATGCGTGAACGTCTCAACTTCCGGAGTATCTCGGGTGCTCGCCCTTTCAGGCGGCGATAGTTTGCATGACGGGAGTCGTTTTAGCAAATGCTGAAGATCGGATGCCGCGCCCTGCGTCCGCCTGAAACTCGCGCCACGCGCCGGATATTCCCGGCCGTCCACATCCGCTGTGTCAGCATGGGCGGGACACGAAGATCGGCAGCGATCAGCCCGACGGCAAAGTGAGGCGTCCGCATGGAACAGCTCAAGGTGATCGGAACCGAGGACGATCGTCTCGTCCTGGCGACCGAGTCCGGCGAGAGGTTCGCGCTCGCCGTCGACGAGGTCCTGCGCAGCGAACTGCGCAAGACCCGCCGCGATCGGGACGGCGAGGCGCAGGCCGCGCGGCCGAGTCCTCGCGAGATCCAGTCGCACATCCGCTCCGGCCTGTCGGCCGACGAGGTCGCGAGTCTGCTGGGCGCGCGCGTCGAGGACGTCATCCGCTTCGAGGGCCCGGTGCTGGCCGAGCGCGAGCACATCGTCGGGCAGGCGCTGGCGGTGCCCGTGCTTCTCGGGGCGGACTTCGAGTCCGAGCCCAATCCGACGTTCGGCGCCGCCGTGCGCGCGAAGCTGACCGAGGCCGGCGCGATCGGAGAGCGGTGGACGAGCTGGAAGGACCACACCGGCTGGGTCGTGAAGCTCGAATTCACCGCCAACGACGTCGATCACGACGCGCGCTGGGGGTTCGACCCGCGCCGCAGCACCCTTTCGCCGCAGAACGCGGACGCGATCCAGCTCTCGCGGCAGGGCTCCCTGCCCGACGGGCTGATCCCGCGCCTGCGGGCCCTCGACACGGTCGCGCCCAAGGACGACTCCCGTTTCGACAGCGGCGCATTCGGTCCCCGCAAGCTCCCCGACGCCGACCTCGAAACTCCCGACCTGCCGGCTCCGACGGCACCCGCCGTGCAACAGGCGGCGATCAAGCGCGCGGACGAGCCGATCGCAACATCCGCCGAGACGGCCGACCTCCTCGAGGCGCTGCGACGCCGCCGGGGTCAGCGCGAGCCGCTTCCCGGAGCGGAGGAGTCGGCGCCCAGCCGGTCGCACTCCCCCGTCGCCCTGTTCGACGCGCTCGAGCCGGGCTACGACGAGTCGCCCCTCGACGAGGCCGATGACACCGCGTTCGACGCCCAGCCGTCTGCGGTCGCCGAGGCCGGTCGCCGCAAGGGCGGACGCACGTCGATGCCCTCGTGGGACGAGATCGTCTTCGGCGCCCGCACCGAGGACTGACCGGCCTGTCGGATCAGGCGAACGCGCCGAGGCGCAGCAGCGGCACCATGCGCTCCTCGGGTGTGAGCGAGCCGTGCTGCCCGATCATCTTCTGCGGTGCCTTGTCGGCGACGCGGTCGTCGTAGTACACGACGCCCGCACGCGCGGCGACGACGACATCACCGATCCGCGGAGCCACCTCGGGGTCCGTCGGACCCATCAGGCCCGACGCGATGAGCTCGTCCCGCGAGGCGATCCAGGAGCGGGATGCCTCCGCGTCGCGCCAGTTGCGGAGAACGGTGTCGCCGGCGCCCGGCTCGGCGTAGAGGTGCAGCATCCGCGGCTCACCGCCGATCAGGCGGACGCCCTCGAGCAGGCCGTCCCCGTCCTGCAGCAGGATGTGACGGTGCCGCGGCACGTCGACCATGCCGTGATCCGCGGTGACGATCGCCCCGACACCGGGCGCGAGCGCCCCGGCGAGCGTTCGGGCCGCAGCATCCACCCGCTCGAGTCCCGCGATCCATTCGTCGGACTCCCAGCCGCGTCGATGGCCGAGGCCGTCGAGTTCGGGGGCGTACAGGTAGACGAGCGACCCCGGCACCCGGGAGGCGAGGTCGGCGGCGGTCTCGAAGCGCTCGACGAGGTCGTCCACGCCGTGGAACTCCGCCCCCGCCTGCGTGGCGGCGGTGAAGCCCGTCCCGGCGTACTCGCGCTTGGTGACGGTGAAGAACGGGCGACCCGATGCCGTCGCGAGCGGCGTCGATCGCTGCCAGGACTGCGGCAGGCCGTCGGTGTCCCAGCCCCGCAGCTGGTTGATCACGTCGTCCGTGCCGGGGATGCGCGCCCGGTAGCCGACGATCCCGTGCTCGCCCGGAGCCGTGGCCGTCAGCAGGCTCGTGAGGGCGGAGGCGGTGGTCGACGGGAAGACGGTGTGCGCGACATCCTTCTTCGTCCCCGCCTGGCCGAGGAACCGGGCATGCCCCGAGCGGGCCGCAAGATTCAGGGCGCCGAGGCCGTCGACGACCACGACCACGGCGCTGGTGGCCGGCGCGAACCAGTCGGAGCGGCCGTCGAGCGCCGCCGACATCTGCGCCACGACACCGGTGAGGCTCCGGGCTCGCGGAGCGTCCGCGGGTAGGCTGAGGGACATCGGGGCCAGTCTCGCACACCGGCGAAGGGCCCCCGCCGCTCCGCCGTCACCCGAGGCTCAGTCATGCCCGCATCCCGCACCGAATCCGTCCCCGCCGATCACGGCCGCATCGAAGACGTCGATGTCTCCGCCGAGATGCAGGGGTCCTTCCTCGAGTACGCGTACTCGGTCATCTACTCGCGCGCCCTGCCCGACGCGCGCGACGGCCTCAAGCCCGTGCAGCGCCGCATCCTCTTCCAGATGGCCGACATGGGCCTGCGTCCCGACCGCGGTCACGTCAAGAGCGCCCGCGTCGTCGGCGAGGTGATGGGAAAGCTGCACCCGCACGGCGATGCCCCCATCTACGACGCGCTCGTGCGCCTGGCGCAGCCGTTCTCGCTGCGCGTGCCCCTCGTGGACGGCCACGGCAACTTCGGCTCGCTCGACGACGGTCCCGCCGCGCCTCGCTACACCGAGGCGCGGCTGGCGGCTCCGGCTCTCGCCCTCACCGAGAACCTCGACGAGGACGTCGTCGACTTCATCCCCAACTACGACGGGCAGTTCCAGCAGCCCGAAGTGCTCCCCGCCGCCTACCCGAACCTCCTGGTCAACGGTGCGACCGGCATCGCGGTGGGCATGGCGACCAACATGGCGCCGCACAACCTCATCGAGGTCGTCGGCGCCGCGATCCATCTGCTCGACAATCCCGAGGCCACCGTCGAGGAGCTCATGGAGTTCGTGCCGGGCCCCGATCTCCCCTCGGGCGGCATCATCGTCGGGCTCGACGGCATCAAGGACGCCTACGCGAAGGGGCGCGGCTCGTTCCGCACCCGGGCCAAAGTGTCGGTCGAGTCGCTCGGTCCGCGCCGCACAGGGATCATCGTCACCGAGCTGCCGTACCTCGTCGGCCCCGAGCGCATCATCGAGAAGATCAAGGACGCCGTCACCGCCAAGAAGCTCCAGGGCATCTCGGATGTCACCGATCTCACCGACCGGCACCACGGACTGCGCCTGGTCATCGGGATCAAGACCGGCTTCGACCCGCAGGCCGTGCTGGAGCACCTCTACCGGCTGACCCCGCTCGAGGACTCCTTCAGCATCAACAACGTCGCCCTCGTCGACGGCCAGCCGCAGACGCTGGGGCTGCGGGAACTGCTGCGCGTCTACATCGACCACCGCATCAGCGTGGTGACGCGGCGCAGTGCGTTCCGGCTCGCGCGTCGCAAGGAGCGCCTGCACCTGGTCGAAGGCCTGCTCATCGCGATCCTCGACATCGACGAGGTCATCCAGGTCATCCGCACCTCCGACGACGGCGACGCGGCGCGCTCACGCCTCATGGACGTCTTCGACCTGTCCGAGCCGCAGGCCGAGTACATCCTCGAGCTGCGGCTGCGCCGGCTGACGAAGTTCTCCCGCATCGAGCTGGAGTCCGAGCGCGACAAGCTGACGGCCGAGATCGCCGAGCTCCAGGAGCTGCTCGCGAGCGAGGTCCTGCTGCGTGCGCAGGTCGCCCGCGAGCTCGATGCGGCCGCCGAGAAGTACGGCACGCCGCGTCGCACGCTGCTCCTCAACGGCGGCCCCGTCGCCCCCCGTTCGCGCGCGGCTGCCGCCGCGGCCGACCTCCAGATCGCCGACACGCCGTGCCGTGTCTTCTTCTCCGCGACGGGCCGCATGGTCCGCGCCGAGCTGACCGCCGACGCCCCCAACGGCGGCATCGTGCCGCCGGCGCGGCGTTCGAAGCACGATGCGATCCGCGGCTGGGTCGACACCACCACGCGCGGCGACGTGGGCGCGGTCACGAGCCACGGCCGCCTCGTGCGCTTCTCCCCCGTCGACCTTCCGTCGGTGCCCGGAAACTCCGTCCAGCTCGCCGCCGGCACGCGCGCCGATCAGTACCTGGGTCTCGGTTCGGGCGAGCACGTCGTCGCGATCGTTCCGCTCCAGGACGGCCCGCCGATCGCCTTGGGGACGCTCCACGGCACGGTCAAGCGCGTGTCCGCCGGCGAGCTCGGCACCAAGCACGACATCGAGATCATCGCGCTGCGCGACGGCGACCGGGTCGTGGGCGCCGCTCCCGCGTCCGACGGGGCCGAACTCGTGTTCGTCGCGAGCGATGCCCAGCTCCTCCGCTTCGATGCCTCGTCGGTGCGCCCGCAGGGCCGTTCGGCCGGGGGCATGGCGGGCATCCGCCTGAGCGACGGCGCCGAGGTCATCACGTTCACGGTGGTGGCGGCATCCGCCTTCGATGCCGTGGTCGTCACGGTCGCGGGATCGGGCGAGGCGCTGCCGGGGACGGATGCCGGATCCGCCAAGGTGTCCGCCTTCACGGAATTCCCCGCCAAGGGCCGCGCGACCGGCGGTGTGCGGGCTCAGCGGTTCCTGAAGGGCGAGGACGCGCTCACGCACGCGTGGGTCGGCTCGGAGCCGCGTGCGGTCGGCGCCGACGGCGCCACGCGCACCCTGCCCGAGAGCGGCGCGAAGCGGGACGCCTCGGGGACGCCGCTGGACGGCGTGATCGGCGCGATCGGAACCGGCGTCCGCTGACAGGCGGACGGTGACCGTTCCCGCCGAGGGGCCGAAGCCCCGTCCGTCAGGCGTCGATGCGCTCGCGCGCGAGCCGATCGCTGGAGTCGATGATGAACTCCTTGCGGGGTGCGACGTCGTTGCCCATGAGCAGTTCGAAGACGGATGCCGCGGCCTCGGCGTCCTGCATCCGCACACGGCGCAGCGTTCGGCCGGCGCGGTCCATCGTCGTGACCGCGAGCTGATCGGCGTCCATCTCGCCGAGACCCTTGTAGCGCTGCACGGGCTCCTGCCAGCGCTTGCCCGCCTTCGTCAGCTTCGCGAGCAGGCCGTGCAGCTCCGGTTCGGAGTATGTGTAGATCGTCTCGTTCGGCTTGGTGCCCGGGTTCATCACCACCACGCGATGCAGCGGCGGAACGGCGGCGTACACACGGCCGTCGTCGATCAGCGGGCGCATGTAGCGGAAGAACAGCGTGAGCAGCAGGGTTCGGATGTGCGCGCCGTCCACGTCGGCGTCGCTCATGAGGATGATCTTGCCGTAGCGGGCGGCCTCGAGGTCGAACGAGCGACCCGAGCCCGCGCCGATGACCTGGATGATGGCGGCGCACTCCGCGTTGGACAGCATGTCGCTGATCGACGCCTTCTGCACGTTCAGGATCTTGCCGCGGATGGGGAGCAGCGCCTGGTACTCGCTGTTGCGCGCGAGCTTGGCGGTGCCGAGCGCCGAGTCGCCCTCGACGATGAACAGCTCCGAGGCTTCGACCTCGTTGGTGCGGCAGTCGGCGAGCTTCGCGGGCAGCGACGACGACTCGAGGGCGTTCTTGCGGCGCTGCGTCTCTTTGTGCGCGCGGGCGGAGATGCGCGCTTTCATCTCTGCGACGACCTTCTCGAGCAGGAGCGCGGTCTGCGCCTTGTCGTCGCGCTTGGACGAGGTGAACTTCGCGGTGAGCTCGCGGGTGACGACGTTGGCGACGATCTGCCGCACGGCAGGCGTGCCGAGCACCTCTTTGGTCTGGCCCTCGAACTGCGGCTCGGGGACCCGCACCGTCAGCACGGCCGAGAGCCCGGCGAGGATGTCGTCCTTCTCGAGCTTGTCGGACGCGCCGAACTTCAGCTTGCGGGCGTTCTGCTCCACCTGTGTGCGCAGCACCTTCATGAGCCCGAGCTCGAACCCGGCCTGATGCGTCCCGCCCTTGGGCGTGGAGATGATGTTGACGAACGAGCGCGATGTCGTCTCGTAGCCGGTGCCCCAGCGCACCGCGACGTCGACCTCGCACGTGCGCTCGACCTCGGTGGGCACCATCGTGCCGGAGGGCTGGAGCACCGGGACCGTCTCGGTGAAGGTGCCTTCGCCGGTCAGCCGCCACGTGTCTGTGATCGGGGCGTCGGGCGCCAGGAAGTCGGCGAACTCGGAGATGCCGCCGTCGAAGCGGTAGCTGGTCTCGACCGGCTCGTCGGCGCGCTCGTCCCGGATGACGATCTCGAGGCCGGGCACCAGGAACGCGGTCTGGCGGGCTCGCTGCTCGAGCTCCTCGAGGTTGAAGGCGGCATCCTTCGTGAAGATCTGCCGGTCGGCCCAGTAGCGGATGCGCGTGCCGGTCACGCCGCGCGCGGCCTTCCCGGCGACCCGCAGCTCACTGCGGTCCTCGAACGGGCGGAAGGCGGAGTCCGGCGCACCGTTGGCGAAGACGCCCGGCTCACCCCGGTGGAACGACATCGCCCACGTCTTGCCGCCGCGGTCGACCTCCACGTCGAGGCGCTCGGAGAGCGCGTTGACGACGGATGCCCCGACACCGTGGAGGCCACCGGATGCGGCGTACGAGCCGCCGCCGAACTTGCCGCCCGCGTGGAGCTTCGTGAAGACGACCTCGACACCGGACAGTCCGGTGCGCGGCTCGATGTCGACCGGGATGCCGCGGGCGCGGTCGCGGACCTCGACGCTGCCGTCGGCGTGGAGCACGATGTCGATGCGCGAGCCGTGGCCGGCGAGGGCCTCGTCGACCGAGTTGTCGATGATCTCCCACAGGCAGTGCATGAGGCCGCGGGAGTCGGTGGAGCCGATGTACATGCCCGGGCGCTTGCGAACGGCTTCAAGCCCTTCGAGCACCTGAAGATGATGGGCGGAGTACTCGGCTGTCACAATCTCCAAGCGTATCCGCCGGGTCCGACGGAGCCGTCTCGACACGCTTCCCTGCATCCGCTCGTACGCGCTCAGCGAAATGTGACCGGTTCGCGGCATTCTCGAAACAAAGCCGTGGTTGTATTTCATGACCTGCACAAGAGCTCTATCTGATCGAGGAGGCACCGAGATGAATACGCTTTCGACACCCACCGAGACCGGCGCCGTTCTCGACCACCGCCTCACGGCGGCTGATCGCTGTGACTCCTGCGGAGCGCAGGCCTACATCGCCGCTGAGGTGAACGGCAGCGAGCTGCTGTTCTGCGCCCACCACGGTCGCAAGTACGAGGAGAAGCTGCGCGCCGTGGCCACGTCGTGGCACGACGAGACGGCGCGCCTGGCCGAGTCGGTCTGAACCGCCGCACCTCCCATCGACAACGCGAAAGGGCGGGCTCCTCGGGAGCCCGCCCTTTCGGCGTGAATGGGTCGCGTCAGATCTCGCGCACGATGCCGAGCGGCGTCGACTCGTGCCCCTGTCCGAGCGGATTGTCCTTGAGGATCGTGACGAGTCGCTTCTCGCCGGCCGCGTCGAGGGTCGATCCGAGGATGTTCCCGCCGATGTCGTTGATGTCGACCACCGCGACCTCCGCACGGACGCCGAGCAGGCTCTGCACGCGCTTGGCGACCTGCTTCGGCTTCTCGGGTCCGAGCACGACGGCCGTGTTGTACGGCGGGATCGTATGGGCCGTGGGGCCGTCGATGGAACGCGCCTTGTAGCCCGCGACCCGGTAGAAGTCGCCGCGACGGCCGAACAGCTTCGTGACGGCGGACACGGCCGCAGCCAGGAGGATGCGCGGCGTGCCGCACTCGCGCAGCGCCATCTCCATCGTCTCGGGCATGCCCAATCCGATGCCGTAGCTCGTGCGCGTCACGTACTTCGACAGGAATCGCGCGAGGCGCCTCGGCTGGATCTCTTCGAGCTGGTACGACCGGCCCTGCGTGATGGCGACGATCTTCTCCGTCACGAACAGCAGGTCGCCGTCACGGACGAGGTCGCCCGCGTACTCGCGCACGAACGCGTCCAGGTCGTCGCCCGGCATCACGACCCGCGTGCGGATCGGGATGCGGGCGTACGAAGAGTCCTGGACCTTGACGGTGAGCGCCTTGCCGGCGTTCGCCTCGCTCACTCGAGGTAGTCCCGGAGGGACTGCGAACGGGACGGATGCCGCAGCTTGGCCATCGTCTTGGACTCGATCTGACGGATCCGCTCGCGCGTGACCCCGAACGTGTCGCCGATCTGGTCGAGCGTCTTGGGCTGGCCATCGCCGAGGCCGAAGCGCATGCGGATGACGCCCGCCTCACGCTCTGAGAGCGAGTCGAGGAGGGACTCGAGCTGACGCTGCAGCATGGTGAAGCCCACAGCGTCGGCCGGAACGACCGCCTCGGTGTCCTCGATCAGGTCGCCGAACTCGCTGTCGCCGTCCTCGCCGAGCGGAGTGTGCAGCGAGATCGGCTCGCGGCCGTACTTCTGCACCTCGATGACCTTCTCGGGGGTCATGTCGAGCTCGCGGCTGAGCTCCTCGGGCGTGGGCTCGCGGCCCAGGTCCTGCAGCATCTG